>NZ_JBICMK010000066.1:0-132934 GCF_043106315.1 Pseudomonas sp. FYR_5
GCCGCTCGCCGTTGCCGCCGCCACCGTATTCGCGGGCAAACCCGCTCCTATGTATCCTACTGTTCGCGGCGAAATTTCCTACTTGATTATCAGGTCAAGTCCTACAGCTCCGCAGCCGATGGGCAGAGATGTGATGCCAGCCATGCGCCTGCATCCTTTCTCTCACTCGCTCGGAGATTCCCCATGCTTGGCTCCCTCAACCGCAAGCTCGGCAACATCAGTGTCGCCGCCAAGCTGGCCCTCGGCTTCGCCGTGGTCCTGCTGCTCACCCTGGCCACCACCATCACCGGCTGGCGTGCCCTGGATGGTGCCATCGTGCGCTCACAGCAACTCAGCGAAATAGGCCTGATCAACGACCTGACAAAAGACCTGCGCGCGGAACGCATCACCTACCGCGTGCTCAACGACGATGCCAGCAGAGCGCGCATCAGCAACATCCTCGACCAGCTCAACAGCATGCTGACCACCCTGCAGCAACGCAGCAACGTCGATGAGTCACGGCAGTTGCTGACAGAAAAAATGGCATTGTTGCAGAGCCTGCGCGACAACTTCAGCGAACTGCAGCGCAGCGTCGCCAGCCGTGTAGCCCTGCGCGAAGCCCTGCAGTCGCAGGAGCATGCACTCAGCGAGGCAATTGACGAACTGCAGACCCAGGCCTTGCTGAAAATGCCTGACGACAGTCAGCAAAGTGGTGTGCTGGGCCTGATGGATACCCTCAGCCGGCATGTCGAAGGTGCCAATCAGCAAAGCCTGGTTCCAGCCTACACCTTCGTCCCGGTCGAGGATTTTGCCAAAGTCGGTGATAACGCCCTGGACGCCGCCGACAGTAGCCTTGCGCAACTGCTTGAAGGCCTTGCGCCGCTGGGCTTGCCACGCGCCATCAGTGAGCAACCCGGTGTCGAGCTGAGCAAGTACCGCGCCAGCCTGGATCAGTACCGCCGCGCCGCCGTACGTGTCGAGCAGTTGCAGAACAACATGGAAAACATGGGCAACGAGCTGCGAACGGTGAGCCTCGAACTGGGCAAACGCAAGGTCGAGCAACGCGACAGTGAGGCCCTGGCCGCCCGGTCGCTGCTGACCAGTGTGGCACTGCTGGCAATGGTGGTAGGGGCGCTGGCCGCCTGGCTGATCACCTTGCAGATCACCCAGCCGCTGCGCCAGACGCTGGCTGTGGCCGCCCGCATCGCCAAGGGTGACCTGAGCCAGGTTGATACCGTGCAACGCCGCGACGAAATGGGCCAGCTGCAAACCAGCATGCGCGAGATGACCTTGAGCCTGCGCGAGCTGATCGGTGGCATCGATCAGGGTGTCGGTCAGCTGTCACAGGCCGCCACGCAGTTGGCGGCCAGTAGCGAAGACACCAAGCTGCGCATCAATCAGCAGCGCGAGGAAACCGACCAGGTGGCCACTGCCATGAACCAGATGAGCGCCACCGTGCAGGAAGTGGCACAGAACGCCGAACAAGCCTCGCTGGCCGCGACCAACGCAGACCAGCAGGCACAGGTGGGTGACCAGGTAGTAGCCGAAGCCATCGGCCGTATCGAACAACTGGCCGGGCAGATGGACCATTGCCTGGCGGCCATGCAGCACCTGGCAGGCGAGAGCCAGCGGATTGGCAGCATCCTCGATGTGATCAAGTCGGTGTCCGAACAGACCAACCTACTGGCGCTGAACGCGGCGATCGAAGCGGCACGGGCCGGTGAAGCCGGGCGTGGCTTTGCCGTGGTGGCCGATGAGGTACGCGGCTTGGCTCAGCGCACGTCGACGGCGACCGAGGAGATCGGCCAACTGATAGACAGTCTGCACAACGGTACCGACGAAGTGACCCGTTTGCTGGACAGCAGCAAGAGCCTGACCGAACAGAGCGTGGATCTGAGCCGTAGAGCCGGGCACGCGCTGAGCCAGATCACCGACACGGTGTCGAGCATTCAGGGCATGAACCAGCAGATCGCCACCGCCAGTGAAGAGCAGAGCGTGGTGGCCGAGCAGATCAACCGAAGCGTGATCAATGTGCGGGATGTTTCGGATCAGACCAGTGCGGCCAGTGAGCAGACGGCAGCCTCGAGTGGAGAGCTGGAGCATCTGGGGCAGCAATTGCGGGGGATGGTGGGGCGGTTCAGCATCTGACATCACGTCGCCCTCTTCGCGGGCAAGCCCGCGCCCACAGGTACAGCACCCCCTTCAAGGCAGTGATGGACATGCAGGGGCGGGCTTGCCCGTGAAGAAGCCGGCGCGGTTACAGCACCTGGCGCAGGAATGCCCGCGCACGCGGGTCTTTCGGCGCAGCGAAGAACGCCGCCGGGGCCGAATCTTCCAGCAGTTTGCCGTGATCGAAGAACAGCACGCGGTCGGCCACTTCACGGGCAAAGCCCATTTCGTGGGTGACGCAAACCATGGTCATGCCTTCCTGGGCCAGGGTCTTCATCACGTCCAGCACCTCACCGACCATTTCCGGGTCGAGCGCTGAGGTCGGCTCGTCGAACAGCATCACTTTCGGGTCCATGGCCAGGGCTCGGGCAATCGCTACCCGCTGCTGCTGACCGCCGGAAAGCCGGGACGGGAATTCGTTGGCCTTCTGCGCAATACCGACCTTTTCCAGCAGCGCCCGGGCCTTGGCCTCGCGGTCAGCCTTGTTGCGCTTGCGCACCACCTTCTGCGCCAGGCACAGGTTTTCCAGCACGGTCATGTGCGGAAACAGGTTGAAATGCTGAAACACCATGCCGACTTCGCGGCGATAGGCATTGATGTCGGTCTTGGGGTCGGCCAGTTGCAGGCCATCGATGGCCACATGGCCTTGATCGAAATGCTCCAGGCCGTTGAGGCAGCGCAGGAACGTCGACTTGCCCGACCCCGACGGGCCGAGCACCACCACCACTTCGCCCTTGGCGACCTGAGTGGTGACGTTATCCACAGCCCTTACCACCTGGCCACGGGTGTCGAAGACTTTCAGCAGGTCACGGACTTCAATCACTTTGCGCAAGCCTCCGCTCGAGCCGGCTGGCAATGTGCGACAGCGGCAGGTTGATCAGCAGGTACAGGCCTGCCACGCAGAACCAGATCTCGAAGGTTGAGAACGAGGTGGTGATGGCCTCACGGCCACTCTTGGTCAGTTCGGTGATGGCGATCACCGACACCAGCGAGGTGTCCTTGACCAGGCTGATGAACTGGCCGGCCAGGGGCGGCAGCACGCGCTTGAACGCCTGCGGCAGAATCACATGGCGCATCGACTGGCCAGCGTTCAGGCCCAGCGACCGCGCAGCCTCGTTCTGGCCCTTGGCGATCGACTGCACGCCAGCACGGACGATCTCAGCCACGTAAGCACCGGTGAACAATGCCAGTGCCGCCACCCCGGCAAACTCGCGGGACAGGTTGAGCACGGTGCCGATGAAGAAGTAGAAGATGAAGATCTGTACCAGCAGCGGCGTGCCGCGCACCAGTTCGACATACACGGTCGACAGGTCGCGCAGGGTCGGGTTGTTGGACAACCGGCACAATCCGGCGAACAGGCCGATCACCAGGCCCAGCGCCCCGGACACCACCGAGATCCACAAGGTGGTCCACAGGCCCCACGCAAGCGGGCCAGCGGCCCAGTGGCGGGTTACGCCAATCTGGTCGCCTTCGGCAACATCGTCGCCGCGGCTGAGTTGCAGGCTGTCCTTGGCCACATCGAGCACTTGCTCGGCACCACTTTCATCCTTCAGCGTGACGCGGGCGTTGTCACCGGAGATGACGATTTCCTGCACAGTGCCGTAACCGGCAGCGCGTTGTGCGTCCTCGGCCTTGTAGGCGAAGTACTGCGGTACGCGGTTCCAGCGCCACTCGTAGGAAATCATCGAGGTGGCCATGTAAAGGCTGAGCGCCAGGCCCACCAGGACCAGGGCGGTCAACCCATGCCAGGGCCACTGGGCTTTCTTGTGTTTGATCACGTGGGGTACTTCCGTAAATGCGAACGCGCAGGGTTTGCCTGCGCGTCGGGGTCATAAAGCCGGGCTTGTGGCCTGGGCCTTATTCCATTTCCTTCAGCCAGTCCTTGTTCTTGAACCACTTGTCGTGAATACGATCGTAGGTCCCGTCGTGCTTGATCTGGTGCAGGAAGTTGTTGATGAAGTTGATGCTGTCGTAGTCGCCCTTCTTCAGGCCGAAGGCCAGCGGCTCGTAGGTGAAGGGCTCGTCGAGGAACAGCAGCTTGCCGGCGCCGGCTTTATCTACCGCCACCACGTTGTACGGTGCGTCATAGACAAAGGCGTCAGCCTTGCCGTTGACCACGTCCATGACCGCTTCCTGTTCGTTGTCGTAGCCGTGGTACTTGGCTTTGCTGATCAGCTTCCTGGCGACCATTTCACCTGTGGTGCCCAGCTTGGAAGTGAGGCGGTACTTCTCGTTGTTCAGGTCTTTGTACGACTTGATCTCGCCAGCCAGTTCCTTGCGGATCAGCAGGGTCTGACCAACCACGATGAAGGGTTCGCTGAAGTTCAGACGCAGGTTGCGCTCCTGGGTCAGGGTCATGCCGCTGCCGATCATGTCGAACTTGTCGGTCAGCAGGGCCGGGATGATGCCGTCATAGGCGGTGGACACAGCCTCGAACTTGACGCCCATGGACTTGGCCATGGCCTTGAGGATATCGACTTCGAAGCCGATGATTTCGCCACGTTTGTTGGTCATCTGGAACGGCATGTAAGTCGGGTCCATGCCCACCCGCAGGGTGCCGCGCTTGACCGCGTCATCGATGGCGCCCGCCTGGGCCGCAGTCACGGCGACCAGGGCGGTCACACCGACCAGCAGTCGCGAAAGGTATTTCTTGATCATCACCAAGTCCCCTAGCAATAAAAGTAGCGAATCTTATTGTGTTGGCACGGCCGTACTGGCCGAAGCGTCGTATCGGAGAGGGATGCTAACGCATGGCGGCCCGAGGACCTAGAGCCGCGGGGGGACTTTGTTGGCCAAAATGGGGGGCTAGGGCAAAAAGCTTCGCGGGTGAACCCGCTCCTACAAGGGAATGCGTATCCCTGGTAGGAGCGGGTTCACCCGCGAAGAGGCCCTGTCAGGTACCCTTTAGGATCAGGTCCATCGGGGCGTCGATCCGCCGCGAACAGGCCCGATCAGGCGCCGACGAGGCTCGGTTGGCCTGCGTTTTCCGGATGCAACGGCAACAGCGGCGAATGCGGGTCATTGTTGATCGACGCACGCCACACATCGATCCATGCCGCATTGTGCTCGGCCCACACCTGCTCGTGCAGGCGGCTCAGTGCCACCGGATCGCTGAGCAGGGCCAGGCGCGTATTGAGGTCCAGGCCTTTCGGCCCGACTTCAATCGCCTTGGCAACGCGCTCGGCACGCAACGCTTCGATCGGTGCCGCCTGGCCATGGCGGGCAGTGGCCATGGCGCAGGCCAGGGCATTCTGCCGCGGGTCGACCACGGCCCGCACGAAGCCATCATGCAAGGCATGCCAGCGGTTTTCGTGGGTGTACTGGTCGGTCGCCAGCAGCTCTTGTGGGGTGGCGTATTCCTCGGGGATGAGGAACAGCTTCTCGTCCTTGGCCGCCAGGCCCAGGCGGGTGCGGCTGGAAATCACCGATACCGGGATCGACAGCACCAGCGAACCGACGATAGGCGCCAGCCACCACAGGAAGCTCGGGTTCAACCACGCCACCAGTGCGGCCCAGGCAATGCCCAGCAGCGTCTGCGGGCCATGCCGGCGCACGGCTTCGCCCCACGGCGTGGAGTCGTCGTCACGCTGCGGCGAATTCCAGGTCGCAGCCCAGCCGAGGAACGCGGCCAGCACGAAGCGGGTGTGGAAGATCATGCGGACCGGTGCCAGCAACATGGAGAACAGCATCTCCATCAGCATCGACAAGGTGACCTTGACTCGCCCACCGAACTCGACGGCGCCCTTGGCCCAGATCAGGATGACGCTAAGCAGCTTGGGCAAGAACAGCAGCACGATGGTGGTGGAGAACAGCGCCACAGCCTTCTCCGGGTGCCACTGCGGCCACAGCGGGTAAAGCTGGTACGGCTCGATGAAATACTGCGGCTCCATCAGCGTGTTGGTCGCCAACAGTGCTGTCGACAGCACCAGGAACAGGAACCACAGCGGCGCCGACAGGTAAGACATCACCCCCGTGAGGAACACCGCACGGTGAACCGGGTGCATGCCCTTGACCAGGAACAGGCGGAAGTTCATCAGGTTGCCGTGGCACCAGCGGCGGTCGCGCTTGAGCTCGTCGAGCAGGTTTGGCGGCAGTTCTTCGTAGCTGCCCGGCAAGTCGTAGGCAATCCACACGCCCCAGCCGGCACGGCGCATCAGCGCAGCTTCGACGAAGTCATGGGAAAGGATGGCACCGGCGAACGCGCCCTTGCCCGGCAACGGCGCCAGGGCGCAGTGCTCGATGAACGGCTTCATGCGGATGATCGCATTGTGGCCCCAGTAGTGCGACTCACCCAACTGCCAGAAGTGCAGACCGGCAGTGAACAGTGGGCCGTACACGCGGGTAGCGAACTGCTGCATACGTGCATACAGGGTGTCCATGCCCGAGGCTTTCGGCCCGGTCTGGATGATGCCGGCGTCCGGGTTGGCCTCCATCAGGCGCACCAGGCTGCTCAGGCACTCGCCGCTCATGACACTGTCGGCGTCGAGTACAACCATATACTTGTACTCGCCACCCCAGCGACGGCAGAAGTCGTCGAGGTTGCCGCTCTTGCGCTTCACCCGGCGCCGACGGCGGCGGTAGAAGATGCGACCAAAGCCTTTGGTTTCGCGGCACACATCCAGCCAGGCCTGTTGCTCGGCCACGGCAATGTCAGTGTCGTTGGTGTCGCTGAGCACAAAGAAGTCGAAACGGTCGAGGTTGCCGCTGGCGGCCACCGACTCGAACGTTGCGCGCAGGCCGGCGAACACCCGCGGCACGTCTTCGTTGCAGATCGGCATCACCAGCGCGGTGCGCGCCTCGGGCGCGATCGGCTCGTTGCCTGCACTGCTGCCCGAAATCTTGTATTTGTCGCGCCCGGTGAGCAGCTCGAGGAAGCCCATCAGCGCGGTCCAGAAGCCCGCCGACACCCAGCAGAACAGGATGCCGAAGAGGATCAGGATGGAAGTCTGCAGGGCATACGGCCACACCTGCACCACCGTGTCCCACAGCGACTGGCTGAGGATTTCGTCGAGGTCGACGAACGACCAGCCCTGATACGGCAGGATGCCTTTCATGTACCAGCCGGCGACGATAGTCTGGCCGATCATCAGCGCCAGCAGGATGTAACGGCGGATCGAGCCGACCGTGCGCCAGCGGGCCGGTGGCAGTTCGCGTTTGGGCGGCTGCGGGGCGTTGGTGCGGCCGGTCATGCGTCGCCACATGCGGATCAACACATTGGTGCGCCACGGCTCGGGCACAACCTTGGTGCGCTTGATCGGCGGGGCAATCTTCAGGCACAGGCGGCCGCTGCCATCGACGCCGAGCATTTCGGCGTCTTCAAGTTCGGCGGCGCTGCCCACGGTCAGGCGCGGGCCCACCGAGGCCTGCACGGCCTCGGCAGAGCTGGCGGCCGGTTTGGCCGCCAAGCGTTGGTGCAGCTCACTGAACGAAGTGCAGCTGGCAAGTTCAGCCCGCTGCTCGTCGGTCAGAGGTAGGTGGGCCAGGTACTCGCCAAGCGACTCCGGCCTTGCGCTTGAGTTACTCATCGGCAGGCAACTGATAGCTCCAGGTCTCGGTCAACACCTTCTCGGTGGTGGCCGGTGCCCCGTTGGTGGACGCCGCATCGGCGGCAGGTTGTTCGGCCTTGACGGCTTTCTCGGCCTTGGCATGCTTGGCTGCGGCCTTGTCCTGCTTGGCGTCCTGGGCAGGCTTGGCGGGCTCGACCGGTACATCACGCACCAGCGCGGCACGCATTTCGGTCAATTTGTTGGCTTCCTTGACCTTCAAGCGCAGGGTCAGGCGCCAGCCCTTGGTCTCAGGGTTATAGCGCAGATTGTTCTCGACCACCTCGGCATTGTCGCCCACGCTGATCTGGCTACGCACGGCGGTGTCTTCCGGCAGGGCGGCCAGGGCCGGGCCGGCGAAGTCGACCAGGAACGCCACACTGCCGTCTGGCTGGCGGATCAGGTTGGATTGTTTGACGTCACCGGTGGAACGCAGGGTCTGCTTGACCCAGCCCAGATCAGGGGCCTGGAACTTCGGCTCGTCAATGGTCCAGTGCATACGGTAGGCGTACTCGAACGGTTTACCTGGCTCCGGCAGTTTCTCCGGGCTCCAGAAGGCCACGATGTTGTCGTTGGTCTCGTCGGCGGTCGGGATTTCGACCAGGTCCACGCTACCCTTGCCCCAGTCACCCTTCGGCTCGATCCAGGCGCTTGGGCGCTTCTGGTAGTTGTCGTCGAGATCTTCGTAGTCGCTGAACGCGCGCTGACGCTGCATCAGGCCGAAACCACGCGGGTTCTCGACGCTGAAGTTGCTCACGGCCAGGTGTTTCGGGTTGTTCAGCGGGCGCCACAGCCACTCGCCATTGCCGGCGTGAATCGACAGGCCTTCGGAATCGTGCAGTGCCGGGCGGTAGTTGAGCACCTTGGACGGCTGATTGGGGCCGAACAGGTACATGCTGGTCAGCGGCGCAATGCCCAAGCGGCTGACATGCTCACGCAGGAACACGCGGGACTGCACGTCGACCACGGTATCGTTGCCCGGACGCAGGATCAGCTTGTAGGCGCCGGTGGAGCGCGGCGAATCCAGCAGCGCGTAGATCACCAGGTGCTTGTCGGCTGGCTTGGGTTTTTCAACCCAGAACTCGGTGAAGCGCGGGAACTCTTCGCCCGATGGCAGTGCGGTGTCGATGGCCAGGCCACGGGCAGACAGGCCGTACACATGGCCCTTGCCGACTACGCGGAAATAGCTGGCGCCAAGCAGGGTCATGATCTCGTCCTGCTTGTCAGCCTTGTTGATCGGGTACAGCACGCGGAAACCGGCGTAACCGAGGTTTTTGGTGGTTTCCGGGTCGTGCGGCACGTCACCGAACTCGAAGCGGTCCGGGTCGTACTTGATTTCCCGGACCTTGGTGGCGGTGACCTCGTTGATTTTCACCGGGGTGTCAAAGTGCATGCCCTGATGATAGAACGACAGTTTGAACGGAGTCTTGTCCTTGGCCCACTCGGCCTTTTCCTGCAGGAACCGGATTTTCTGGTAGTCCGCAAACTTCATGTCGCGGAACACGGCCGGCAGGTTGCTTTTTGGTGCGTCGTACTTCTGGCCGGCCAGATCCTTTGCCTTGGCTGCAACATCGTCAAGATTGAATGCCCACAGCTGGCCCGCGCTCATCAGGCCAACCATAGCCACACTGGCCATCAGCGCCTTGCGCAGCCGAACGCCGGGGATTCTTGATGCTTTTTGGGGACTAACAATCACGAGCAACCCTCGCCGAAAACAGATCATGAAACCAACGGCCAGCGACAAATGCCGGGTTGGCGAGCACTGTTCGGACCCCGTGAGGGCGTAATGATTCCCCAAACGGATCCAGACAATGCTCGAGTCAGAGTGAAACGGACCTGCGAACGCAGGTCCATGCAGCGCGCGATTATCCAGCAGGTTGCGTGACAACGCATCAGGCTGGAGCAACTATTTATCGTACAAAACCCCTTGTTTTCCTGCGAACAAAGGGGTTTTTGACCTCATATTTGTAACATAAATGTTACAGGGCCATCATTGACCAGGTGCACCTGCATGTCCGCACCGAAGCGGCCGCTGGCCACGTCGGCGTGCTGAGCCTTTGCCTGTTGCAAAAGATAGTCGAACAACTCGGCGCCGAGGGCCGGTGGCGCCGCTGTCGAGAAGCTTGGGCGCATGCCGTTGCGGGTGTCGGCCGCCAAAGTGAACTGTGACACCAGTAGCAGGCCACCCCCGACATCCTTGAGCGACAGGTTCATCTTGCCCTGCTCGTCACTGAATACACGGTAGTTCAGCAGCTTGTGCAACAGCTTATCGGCCTGTTCGCGGGAATCGTCAGGCTCGACCGCCACCAGCACCAGCAACCCCTGGTCGATGGCACCGACCACCTCCCCCGCCACCTCAACCCGCGCACCGCGCACGCGCTGCAACAGGCCCTTCATGCTTCTTCCAGGGGCAGGTCGAGCAGGCGTCGGGCCATCTGGTCGGCGGCACGCACCAGGGCATCGGTGATGCCAGGCTCGGAAGCCGCGTGACCGGCGTCACGGATCACTTTCAGCTCACTGTTCGGCCAGGCCTGGTGCAACGCCCAGGCGTTGTCCAGTGGGCAGATCACATCGTAGCGCCCATGCACGATCACCGCCGGCAAGTGGGCGATCTTGGGCAGATCACGGATCAGCTGGTCTGGTTCGAGGAAGGCGTTGTTCATGAAGTAGTGGCATTCGATGCGAGCGATCGACAGCGCCCGCTGCGGTTCGGAAAACCGGTCGACCACCAGCGGGTTGGGACGCAGGGTGGCGGTACGGCCTTCCCAGGTGGACCACGCCTTGGCGGCGTGCATCTGGGCGATCTGGTCGTTACCGGTCAGGCGCTTGTGGAAGGCCCTGACCAGATCGTCGCGCTCCTCCGGTGGAATCGGTGCGATGTAGTCCTGCCAGTAGTCGGGGAACAGGCGGCTGGCGCCTTCCTGGTAGAACCACTCGATTTCCTGCGGCCGGCACAGGAAGATGCCACGCAGGATCAGGCCATGCACACGTTCGGGGTGAGCCTGAGCGTAGGCCAGGGCCAGGGTCGAGCCCCAAGAGCCACCAAACAGCACCCACTTGTCTATGCCAAGGTGTTCGCGAATACGCTCCAGGTCTTCGACCAGGTGCCAGGTGGTGTTGTTCTCCAGGCTCGCATGGGGCGTGGAGCGGCCACAGCCGCGCTGGTCGAAGGTGATGATGCGGTACAGGTTGGGGTCAAAGTAGCAGCGGCTCTGGGCGTCGCAGCCAGCGCCCGGGCCTCCGTGGATGAACACCACGGGCAGACCTTCCGGCGAGCCGCTTTCGTCGACATAAAGCACATGCGGCGCTTCCACGGCCAGATCGTGCCGGGCGTAGGGTTTGATCTGCGGGTAGAGGGTCTGCATTGCGCACTCCGTGTGAGGATTATTCGGCCGTGGGCCATCATAAACCTGAATTGCGCTTTCAGCACCGTCCTTGCTGACGCGTTCGAACGGCGCGAATTGACCATTGCGCCGATTTCCAGCCACTGCCCGTCACGATGCCTGGCGACGCCGATAGCGTCGCCTCCTCCACTCAACGTCTGTAACGCTCATCACCCCAAGCCAGCAGCGCTTGCAGCAGCTGCTTCAAGACCGCTTGCGTCGGTTGCGCCAGGTTTTCCCGGTAGGAAAACGGCTCGACTTCCTCCATATAGGTGCTTTGCGCCAGCTCCAGTTGCACAGCATGGATATGGTTGGCCGGGTCGCCATAATGCCGGGTGATGTACCCGCCTTTGAACCGACCGTTGAGCACATGGCTGTAACCTTGCATCCCGGCGCACACACCCTGCAGCCGCTCAGCCAGTGCCGGATCGCAACTGGCGCCGTTGAAAGTACCCAGGTTGAAGTCCGGCAACTTGCCATCGAACAGGTGCGGGATCAGCGAACGGATCGAATGGGCATCCCACAGCAGCGCATAGCCAAACTGCTCACGCAAGCGGTCCAGTTCACGACGAATGGTGGCGTGATAAGGACGCCAGATCTGCTCCAGATAGCGTTTACGTTCTTCGCCAGACGGCGCCAGCCCATCCTTGAACAGGGGTTCGCCACCGAACAACGTCGCCGGGTACAAGCCCGTGGTGGCGCCGGCGTACAGTGGCTTGTCGTCGTCCGGCCGGTTCAGGTCGATGACGAAGCGTGAATACTCTGCAGCCACCACGCTGGCGCCCATGTCACGGGCAAAGTCGTACAGCTGCGGGATGTGCCAGTCGGTGTCCGGCAAGCTTTGCGCCTGGTCGACCAGGCCGTCGCGCACGGCATCGCTCAGGCGCAGGCCAGCGTGCGGCATGCTGATCAGCAGCGGCAGGCGACCTTGGTGAAAACTCAGTACCTTGTCCATCGTGCCTCGCTCAGTTGGAGATTTCATGGCCCATGCGCACTACACGCTTGGGCAGGTCGCCACCCAGCCAGTAGGCCAGGTCGGCGGGGCGTTCGATCTGCCAGGCGACGAAGTCGGCCACCTTGCCCACTTGCAGCGAGCCGTGGCTGTCACCCAGGCCCAGCGCCGTGGCAGCGTGGACCGTAACGCCGGCCAGGGCCTCTTCCGGCGTCATGCGGAAGCAGGTGCAGCCCATGTTCAGCATCAACCGTAGCGACAACCCTGGCGAGGTGCCGGGGTTAAGGTCGCTGGCCAGGGCAATCTTCACCCCGTGCCGACGCAATGCATCCATTGGCGGCAGCTGGGTTTCACGCAGAAAGTAGAAGGCTCCCGGCAGCAGCACGGCGACTGTGCCGGCGTTTGCCATGGCCATGGCGTCTTCCTCTGTCATGAACTCCAGGTGGTCAGCCGACAGTGCCTGGTAACGCGCGGCCAGGCTTGAGCCGTGCAACGATGACAGCTGTTCGGCATGCAGCTTGACCGGCAGGCCCAGTTCGCGTGCCTTGATGAACAGTCGCTCGACCTGGGCCGGCGAGAACGCGAGGTGTTCGCAGAAGGCATCCACCGCATCTACCAGGCCTTCGGCGGCCAGGGCCGGCAACATTTCATCACAGATGTGCGCGATGTAGTCATCGGCCCGGGCTGCGTACTCCGGGGGCAAAGCGTGCGCTGCCAGGCACGTGGCACGCACCGTCAGCGGCAGCTCGTCAGCCAGGCGCCGGGCCACTCGCAGCATCTTGCGCTCGTTGGCCAGGTCCAGGCCGTAGCCGGACTTGACCTCGATGGTGGTCACGCCATCGCGCATCAGTGCCTGAACGCGCTGGCGAGCACTGGCGAACAACTCGTCTTCGCTGGCCGCACGGGTAGCCCGCACAGTGCTGGCGATACCGCCACCCTGTGCGGCGATTTCGGCATAGCTCACGCCCTGCAGGCGCTGCTCGAACTCGCCGCTGCGGTTGCCGCCGAACACCGCATGGGTGTGGCAGTCGATCAGCCCAGGGGTGACCCAGGCACCACCCAGGTCAACCGTGCGGTCAGCTTCGACGGGCGCCAGCTCGGCGCGCGGGCCTATCCACTCGATCAGCCCGGCGCTGGTGACGATCGCCGCATCCTCGATGGCCGAGTAGCGGCCGTCGGCCATGGTTGCAACATGGCAATGCTGCCAGAGGGTTCTCATGCACAATCTCCTATGCTAGCGGTGCAGCTCGGCCGGCTCCGCTACCGGCTGGCCCTGCCCTGCGCGCGGCTTGCACCACAGCAGGTAGGACGCCACCAGGAACACCACCCAGAGCACGCCGACGATCAATGCCGCCTGGGTGTCCGGGAAGTAGCCGAGCACGCCAAAGATGAACACCATGAATGCAATGGCCATGGCCGGGCCGTATGGCCAGAACGGAACCGGAAACTTGAGCTGGGCCACTTGCTCGCGGCTCATGCTGCGGCGCATGGCTACCTGGGTGAGCAGGATCATCAGCCACACCCACACCGTGGCGAAGGTGGCGATCGAGGCAATCAGCAGGAACACATTTTCCGGGATCAGGTAGTTGAGCAATACGCCGATCAACAGCGCAGCGCCCATCACCACGACGGTCATCCACGGTACGCCATGCTTCGACAACTTGCTGAAACCGCGCGGGGCGTGGCCTTGCTGGGCCAGGCCATACATCATGCGGCCAGCACCAAAGATGTCGCTGTTGATGGCAGAGATGGCAGCGGAAATCACCACGACGTTCAGCACGGCAGCGGCAGAGCCGATGCCCAGGTTGCTGAAGATCTGCACGAACGGGCTGCCCTGGCTGCCGATCTGCGGCCAGGGGTACAGGCACATCAGCACGAACAGGGTAAGCACGTAGAACAGCAGGATACGCAGCGGCACCGCGTTGATTGCTTTGGGAATGACGCGCTGCGGGTCCTTTGCCTCACCGGCGGTGACCCCGATGATCTCGATACCGCCGAAGGCGAACATCACCACGGCAAACGACGCAATCAAGCCACCCACGCCGTTAGGCATGAAGCCGCCATGGTCGAACAGGTTGCTCATGCCCACGGCATGCCCGGTACCCACCTGGCTGAAACCGAAGGCCATGATGCCGAGGCCGGCCAGGATCATCGCCACGATGGCGCCGACCTTGAGCAGCGACAGCCAGAATTCCATTTCGCCGAATACCTTGACGTTGCACAGGTTGAGGCCGCCGATCAGGAAAACGATGCCCAGCACCCAGATCCAGCGGGCTACCTCCGGGAACCAGAAGCCCATGTAGATACCGAACGCGGTGACGTCGGCGATGGCGACGATGACCATCTCGAAAGCGTAGGTCCAGCCGAGGATGAAGCCAGCCATTGGGCCGAGGTAGGTCGTGGCGTAGTGGCCGAAGGAGCCGGCCACCGGGTTGTGCACGGCCATTTCGCCAAGGGCGCGCATGACCATGAACACGGCAGCGCCGCCGATCAGGTAGGCCAGCAGCACGGCCGGGCCTGCCATCTGGATGGCCGAGGCCGAGCCGTAGAACAGGCCGGTGCCGATGGCGGAGCCAAGGGCCATGAAACGGATGTGGCGGGCACTTAACCCGCGCTTGAGACCTTGAGCTTGTTGCATGTCACGTCCTTGAATTGTTTTTGTGGTCGTGAGATTGAGGGGCTGCTGCGCAGCCCATTCACGGGCAGGCCCGCTCCTACATGGATTTGCCTATCGCAATTTGTGTAGGAGCGGGCTTGCCCGCGAAGGGCCGCCAAGCGGCCCCAAGGGGCATCACAGGCTTGGCAGCACACCCGTCGGCAGCAAGCCGGTCAGACTACCCTTGGCCAACAGTTCCACGGCCTTCTCGATATCCGGCGCGAAGAAACGGTCACGGTCGTAGTGCGGCACCTCGCTGCGCAGCGCCTGGCGCGCCTGCTCCAGTTTGGCCGAAGTCTTCAGGCCTTTGCGCAGGTCCAGGCCCTGGCAAGCGCCCAGCCATTCGATGGCCAGCACGCCACGGGTGTTTTCGGCCATTTCCCACAGGCGCTTGCCGGCCGCCGGGGCCATCGACACGTGGTCTTCCTGGTTGGCCGAAGTTGGCAGGCTGTCGACGCTGTGCGGGTGCGACAATGCCTTGTTCTCGCTGGCCAGGGCGGCAGCGGTGACCTGGGCGATCATGAAGCCGGAGTTGACCCCGCCGTTTTCTACCAGGAACGGCGGCAGCTGGGACATGTGCTTGTCCATCATCAGCGAGATGCGGCGCTCGCTGAGCGAGCCGATTTCAGCGATGGCCAGGGCCAGGTTGTCGGCGGCCATGGCCACCGGTTCGGCGTGGAAATTGCCGCCGGAGATCACATCACCTTCGGCAGCGAACACCAGCGGGTTGTCCGACACGGCGTTGGCTTCGATGCCCAGTACCTCGGCGGCCTGGCGCAGCTGGGTCAGGCAGGCACCCATGACCTGCGGCTGGCAGCGCAGCGAGTACGGGTCCTGGACCTTGTCGCAGTTCTTGTGCGACAGCGACACTTCACTGGAGTCGCCCAGCAGGTCGCGGAAGCAGGCCGCGGTGTCAATCTGGCCACGCTGGCCACGCACTTCGTGGACACGCGCATCGAACGGCGAACGCGAACCCAGCGCAGCTTCGACGCTCAGGCCGCCGCAGGCGATGGCTGCGGCATACAGGTCTTCGGCCTGGAACAGGCCACGCAAGGCATAGGCGGTGGAAGCCTGAGTCCCATTGAGCAGGGCCAGGCCCTCTTTGGCGGCCAGGGTCAGCGGTTCAAGGCCGGCAATCGCCAAGGCTTCGGTGGCCGGCAGCCACTGGCCCTTGTAGCGGGCCTTGCCTTCGCCCAGCAGCACCAGCGACATATGCGCCAGCGGTGCAAGGTCACCGGAGGCGCCTACCGAGCCTTTCAGCGGGATGTGCGGGTAGACTTCGGCGTTGACCAAGGCAATCAGCGCGTCGATGACTTTGCGGCGGATGCCGGAGAAGCCACGGCTGAGGCTGTTGATCTTCAGCACCATGATCAACCGCACCAGGTCGTCATCCAGCGGCGCGCCGATGCCGGCGGCGTGGGACAGCACCAGCGAACGCTGCAGGTTTTCCAGGTCATGGCTGGCGATGCGGGTCGAGGCCAGCAGGCCGAAACCGGTGTTGATGCCATAGGCAGTGCGGTCTTCGGCAATGATCTGTTCGACGCAGGCGACGCTGGCGTCGATGGCCGGCGCGGCGCTGGCATCTAGTTGCAGGCGCACGGGCGCGGCGTGAATCGCACGCAGCTGGGCCAGGGTCAGGGTGCCAGGCTTGAGGGTGAGTTCGGTCACTTTGCTACTCCAATCGCGTAGAGCCGCAGGCCCGTATCCAGGTGCCTGCGCGCTCCTTCTTGTTGTTCAGTATCACCCCTTGTGGGGTGCGGTCCAAAGCGAGGCGATCAACCAGTGATCATCGGCAGGTCCAGGCCCTGCTCCTTGGCGCAATCGATGGCGATGTCGTAACCGGCATCGGCGTGGCGCATGACGCCTGTCCCTGGGTCATTGGTCAGTACCCGGGCGATGCGCTCGGCGGCCTCATCGGTACCGTCGCAGACGATGACCATGCCCGAGTGCTGCGAGAAGCCCATGCCCACGCCACCGCCATGGTGCAGCGACACCCAGGTGGCTCCACCTGCGGTGTTCAGCAGGGCGTTGAGCAGCGGCCAGTCGGAAACAGCGTCCGAACCATCACGCATGGCCTCGGTTTCGCGGTTCGGGCTGGATACCGAGCCGGAATCGAGGTGGTCACGGCCGATCACCACCGGTGCCGACAGCTCGCCGCTGCGGACCATTTCGTTGAAGGCCAGGCCCAGCTTGGCGCGAAGGCCCAGACCCACCCAGCAGATACGTGCCGGCAGGCCCTGGAAGCTGATGCGCTCGCGGGCCATGTCCAGCCAGCGGTGCAGGTGGGCGTCGTCAGGGATCAGTTCCTTGACCTTGGCGTCGGTCTTGTAGATGTCCTCGGCTTCACCGGACAGCGCCGCCCAGCGGAACGGGCCGACACCGCGGCAGAACAGTGGGCGGATGTAGGCCGGGACGAAGCCTGGGAAGTCGAAGGCATTGGCCACGCCCTCTTCCTTGGCCATCTGGCGGATGTTGTTGCCGTAGTCGAAGGTCGGGATGCCCTGCTTCTGGAAGTCCAGCATGGCCTGTACGTGCACGGCCATCGACTGTTTGGCGGCCTTGACCACTGCAGCCGGTTCGGTCTGCGCACGGTCGCGGTACTGCTCCCAGGTCCAGCCGGCAGGCAGGTAGCCGTTGAGTGGGTCGTGGGCGCTGGTCTGGTCGGTGACCATGTCCGGGCGCACGCCACGTTTGACCAGTTCTGGGAGGATTTCGGCGGCGTTGCCGTGCAGGGCGATGGAGATGGCCTTGCCTTCGGCGGTGTACCTGGCGATGCGTGCCAGGGCGTCGTCGAGGTCAGTGGCCTGCTCGTCGACGTAGCGGGTTTCCAGGCGGAAGTCGATGCGGCTCTGCTGGCATTCGATGTTCAGCGAGCAAGCCCCGGCCAGGGTCGCGGCCAGTGGCTGCGCGCCGCCCATGCCGCCCAGGCCAGCGGTGAGTACCCACTTGCCTTTCAGGCTGCCGCCGTAGTGCTGGCGACCGGCTTCGACGAAGGTTTCATAGGTGCCCTGGACGATGCCCTGGCTGCCGATGTAGATCCAGCTGCCGGCGGTCATCTGGCCGTACATGGCCAGGCCCTTGGCGTCCAGTTCGTTGAAGTGTTCCCAGTTGGCCCAGTGCGGCACCAGGTTGGAGTTGGCGATCAGGACGCGCGGTGCGTTGCTGTGGGTCTTGAACACACCGACCGGCTTGCCCGACTGCACCAGCAGGGTTTCGTCGTCTTCCAGGCGGGTCAGGGTTTCAACGATCTTGTCGTAGCAGGCCCAGTTGCGCGCAGCGCGGCCGATACCGCCATATACCACCAGCTCTTTCGGGTTTTCCGCGACCTGTGGATCGAGGTTGTTCATCAGCATGCGCAGTGGCGCTTCGGTCAGCCAGCTTTTGGCGGTCAGCTTGTTGCCACGTGGGGCACGGATTTCAACGTCACGGTATTTGTTGTTGTCGGTCACGGGAAAGGTCCTCTGCGGTCGTCCGCGGGCGGGTATGTCGTGGTCAATATACAAACACACCTTTACTTGTATGTACAAGCATGGACAACCAAAATAATCGGACCTTGCCGTTCCTACCTTGACTTCTTGGGGGTAAAGCGAGCGCCGGTCCGGCTTGAGTTCTGCGGCGGTGCGTAGATCGAGCGCCGGTCCGGCTTAAGTTCTGCGGCGGTGCGTAGATCGAGCGCCGCCCGCGCGGCGCTTCGCGGGTAAACCCGCTCCTACGTTTGTTTCGGGCCAATTATACCTGTGGGATTTGCGCGCGAACGCCTTGGTGCCTATCTCGATATCGCGTCGTACCAAAAAGGCGGTCGCGCGCGCCAGGCACAGGATGGACTGGCCTGAAACAAACGTAGGAGCGGGTTTACCCGCGAAGCGCCGCGCGGGCGGCGCTCGATCTCACAGGCGCAGAATGTGTCGAGGCGGACACCTGGCGGCGCTCGATCTCACAGGCGATAAAAACCTACAGCCAGACCCTCAGCACTCAATCAGTTCGATCAGGCAGAACCGCCCCTGAACCTCCAGCCCAAGCAATTCGTCATTGCCATCCAGCCGCAAGCAGTCGAACAACCCCAACCGCTGCGTCTCGCGCCCGGAAATAGTGACTTCGACCAGGCTGCAGGCAGCAAACAACAACACCGTCGACGCCGAGCTGTACACCCGGCTGGTGCCATCCAGCCACTGCAACCGCGCCCGATATCGCTGCGGCGAATAGATCAGATTGAAATCGCGGATCGGCCCGCCCAGCAACTTGCAGCTGACCTGGTTCTCGCCGCTGAAGGCAAACGCATCGAACGCCAGCAATGGCCGGCTGGCCTGGCCGTCGACCAGCAGCCGCATGCCGTCGCCCTGCAGCACGGTGATGATCCGTTGGTAACCGACGAAGGCGGAAAAGCCGCCCGACTCCTCGATATCGGCAATCGACAGACGCCAGCCAAAACCGTCCAGGCCCTCGCCACTGTCGCGGGTAATCTCTTCGGTGAAACCGCCACCGTTCTTCCACGGCATGCGCGGGTAATCGTGCGCACGCATCAACTGCAGCTGACTCATTTGCTGAAACGTCCTTCCAGGCGATGACGGGAACCGGGGTGGATCAGCCGTGCAGCGGTCACCGGCTGACGACCGGACCAGGTGCGACGACGAATCAGCAGGCAAGGCTCGCCCTGCTCGATCTGCAACAGGCGGCATTCTTCCGGCTCGGCCAGGATCGCCTCGACCACGTGCTCGCCTTCGGTCAACGGCGCCACCTGGGACAGGTAGGCGTAAGGCGTCTGCCGAGTAAAGTCCTGCTTGAGGTAGTCGGGGGCGATGGCCGCGTTGACGTAACGGTCCTCGATCTGCACCGGCACGCCATTCTCGAAATGCACAATCAGCGAATGGAACACCCGCTGACCTTCACGCATGTCCAGAGCCAGCGCCCGTTCGGAGCCGGCCGCTTCTTCGGCAAGCGTGATCACCTGGCAGCTGTGCTGATGGCCACGCGCGGCGATTTCGTCAGCGATGTTGTTGACCTCGAACAGCGCCGAACGGCCCTTGGGCTCGGCCACGAAGGTACCGACCCCTTGCATGCGCACCAGCAGGCCTTCGGCGGTGAGTTCACGCAGGGCGCGGTTGATGGTCATGCGGCTGAAGCCCAGCTCGTTGACCAGCTCGCTCTCGGAGGGTACCCGGTGATGCGGTGGCCAGCTGCCGTTGTCGATCTGCTGGATGATCATCTGTTTGACCCGGGCGTAGAGCGGCGCCGGGCCCTCGCCCATCTGGGCAACCAGCGCGGAGACAGGAGGTGTCGGCACGGCGATGGATCCTTGTGCAAATGAAATGAGCGGTAGCTTGCCGCAGTTTACCCGGCAGGCAAACGCCTGTATATGTATATACAAGTTAACAATAACAGGATTCCACCGATGTCTGCCTACTTCGCCGAACGCGCCCTGCTACCTACGGGCTGGGCCAGCCATGTGCGTATCGAGGTCGCCAGCGATGGCCATGTGGCCAGCATCGCGCCAGGCGCTTCGGCCGAAGGCGCCGAGCGCCTGGCCGGCCCGCTGCTGCCCGGCATGCCCAACCTGCACTCACATGCCTTCCAGCGCGCCATGGCAGGCCTGGCGGAAGTTGCCGGCAACCCCAACGACAGTTTCTGGACCTGGCGCGAGCTGATGTATCGCCTGGTCGGGCAGATCAGCCCACAGCAGCTTCAGGTCATCGCCCGCCAGTTGTACATCGAGATGCTCAAGGCCGGCTACACCTCGGTGGCCGAATTCCATTACGTGCACCACGACCAGGCTGGCAAGCCCTACGCCGACCCGGCCGAACTGTCGCTCCGCATCAGCGCGGCTGCGGCCGATAGCGGCATTGGCCTGACCTTGCTGCCGGTGCTGTACAGCCATGCAGGCTTTGGCGGCCAGGCGCCGAACGACGGGCAGCGGCGCTTCATCAACTCCACTGAACAGTACCTGCAGTTGCAAGCGCAACTCGCCCCGCTGCTGGCCGCGCAACCCGCGCAGCACCTGGGCCTGTGCTTCCACTCGCTGAGGGCGGTCACGCCTGGGCAGATCGCCGAAGTGCTGGCGGCCAGCGACAGGCAGTGCCCGGTGCATATCCACATCGCCGAACAGCAGAAGGAAGTCGACGACTGCCTGGCCTGGAGCGGCCTGCGCCCGCTGCAGTGGCTGTATGAGCACGTAGACGTGGACCGCCGCTGGTGCCTGGTACACGCTACCCATGCCGAACCGGACGAAGTAACTGCCATGGCCCGCAGCGGCGCGGTGGCCGGGTTGTGCCTGACCACCGAAGCCAACCTGGGCGACGGGACTTTCCCGGCAGTGGATTTCCTGGCACAGGGCGGGCGCATGGGTATTGGCTCGGACAGCCATGTGTCGTTAAGCGTGGTGGAGGAACTGCGTTGGCTGGAATATGGTCAGCGCCTGCGGGATCAACGGCGCAACCGCCTGTATCGCGGCGACCAGCCGATGGTCGGGCGCACGCTGTATGACGCGGCGCTGGCCGGTGGTGCGCAGGCGCTGGGGCAGGCGGTCGGCGAGCTGGCGGTGGGCAAGCGCGCCGATTGGCTGGTGCTCGATGGGCAGGACCCGTACATCGCCATGGCGGAGGGTGACGCCATTCTCAACCGCTGGCTGTTTGCCGGCGGCGATCGCCAGGTACGCGATGTGATGGTGAATGGGCAGTGGGTGGTGCGCCAGGGGCGGCATGCGCAAGAAGAAGAAAGCGGGCGGGCGTTTGCCGAGGTGTTGCGCCAGCTTTTAGGCTGAGGGTACCGGGGCTGCGTTGCAGCCCTTCGCGGGCAAGCCCGCTCCCACAGGTTGGTGGACTGCCCCACAAAGCGTCTTGGGGGTAGCCCAGGGTTCAGCGCAGAACCTGTGGGAGCGGGCTTGCCCGCGAAGGGTTGCCACGCAACCCTAAAAAACTCAGTGCATCTTTACTATTTGCTGATCGGACGCCCGCCAGATCAAGCGGCTGGTGTCATACCCCTGCTGCCGCGCCCTGGACAGCAAGTTCTCGCGCTCCCAGGCCGGCAGTGTCGGCGTGCGCGACAGAATCCAAAGGTATTTGCGGTCCGGGCTGCCGACGATGGCCGTACGGTAGTGGTCGTCCACATAAAGAATCCAGTACTCACCCCGCGCCACGCCTGGCACCAGCTTGGTGAACCAGTTATCGAACTCGACCCAAAGCTTGTCGGTGTGCCCCGGCTCCTGGATATTCGCATGCCCTTCGGCGCGCAGCCATTCATCACCCATGGTGCGGCAGCGGTTGAGCACGCCATAACTGCCATCAGGCTTGAGGTTGTAATGCGCCTCGGACTGCTCGCAGCCTTCCTGGTAGCGCATGGGCAGGCGCGCCAGCTCGTACCATTTGCCCTGGTAGCGCTTGAGGTCGACATGGCCGGCGGTTTTAGGTGCCAGCGGGTCGTGCGAGGAACCTGCACAACCGCCCAGCAGCAACGCCAGGCATACCCCCATCAGCAGGTACGCACGCCTCATTTGAGACCCTGCCCGGAGTACATCAGCACCTTGTCAGCTGCGTACTGCACGCTGATGAAGCTCTTCTCGTCCCCCCAGGTGCAGCTGCTCATGCCCAACGCGCCAGAACACTCGGTCGGCGTGCCGAGCAACTGCTCGACCTCGGCCTTGCTCATACCGGCCTTGATCTTGGAATAGTTTTCCTGGTTGATCTTGCTGCAGGCAGTCAGAACGACGCACAGCGACAACAGGGCGAGGGAACGCAACGACATGAAGGGACACTCCTGAAAGATGATACAGGCGAGTGGCCTGCAGTGACCTTCGACGTGAAAATCCCTCCCAGGTTCCCTGCCCCACCCCCCTTGCCCCTACACCATTGGTCGGATGGCCACTACTGTGCGATTAATCACAAAGCATTAGTCATACGCCCAATAAAAAGGCCGCCCCTGTTGGAGCGGCCTTGCGTCGCGATGGCCTGCACAGCAGGCCTCCTGGGCGTCAGAACCTGGACCCAGGCTCCAGCAAAAAGTCCATCTCTTCACTGGTACTCGGCCGCTCCAGCACCAGGTTGCGGTGCGGGAAACGCCCGAACCGGGCAATTACCCGCTGGTGCTGCTCGGCATAGTCGAGGAAGCCTTCGAACAGCCGGCGGTTGGCCTCGGGCTGTTCGTCCAGCAGCATTTGATAGCGTTCCACGCACAGGTTCTGCCAGTCCAGCACTTCGGCATGCTCCAGCACCAGCAGCACGAACACCCGCTGGATCGGCAGCAGCTGGTAGTCCCAGCCCTTCTGCAGGCCCTGCATGGCCACCACCTGGGCACGCCGGTCGCCCTCGAAGGCACGCGGCGTGTCGCGGTAGATCATGCGTGGCAGTTGGTCCAGCAAAATCAGCAGGCCCAGCCAGCCCTGCGGACTTTGCTGCCACTCCTCGAGCCCACCCGCCAGGGCGTGCTCGACGAGATCGCCAAACAGCGCATAGGCGTCGGCATCGTGATGCTTGCCGAACCACAGCGTGCTCTTCTCGTCAGCCACGGCCTGGGCACTGGTGCCCCAACCGAACCACCACTCCAGCAACGGCTGCCAAGGTGCGAGCATGACTTACTCCTTGTGGTAGGCGGTGACGCGCTCGACCTCTTCCTTCGAGCCGAGAATCACCGACACGCGCTGGTGCAGGCTTTCTGGCTTGATGTCGAGGATGCGATCGTAACCGTTGGTGGAAGCGCCGCCGGCCTGTTCGATGATGAACGACATCGGGTTGGCTTCGTACATCAGGCGCAGCTTGCCCGGCTTGCTTGGTTCGCGGGCGTCACGTGGGTACATGAACAGGCCGCCACGGGTCAGGATGCGGTGCACGTCGGCCACCATCGAGGCGATCCAGCGCATGTTGTAGTTCTTCTTCAGCGGGCCGGTCTCGCCTGCCAGCAGTTCGCCCACATAGCGCTGTACCGGGGCTTCCCAGTGGCGCTGGTTGGACATGTTGATGGCGAACTCGGCAGTGGTTTCCGGTACGCGGATGTTTTCGTGAGTCAGCACGAAGCTGCCCAGTTCGCGATCCAGGGTGAAGCCCTTGACGCCATTGCCCAGGGTCAGGACCAGCATGGTTTGCGGGCCGTAGATGGCGTAACCGGCAGCAACCTGCTCGGTACCTGGCTGCAGGAACGCTTCTTCGTTGAGGCTTTCGTTCTGGCTCAGGTACTGGTTAGGGCAACGCAGAACCGAGAAGATGGTACCGACCGACACGTTGACATCGATGTTCGACGAACCGTCCAGCGGGTCGAAGACCAGCAGGTAGGCGCCTTTCGGGTACCTGCCCGGGATCTGGTAGGCGTTGTCCATTTCTTCGGAAGCCATGCCAGCCAGGTGGCCGCCCCACTCGTTGGCTTCCAGCAGGATATCGTTGGAAATCACGTCCAGTTTCTTCTGGACCTCGCCCTGCACGTTTTCAGTGCCCATGCTGCCCAGCACACCACCGAGGGCGCCCTTGGACACGTGATGGCTGATTTCCTTGCACGCACGCGCTACCACTTCGATCAGGAAGCGCAGATCGGCAGGGGTATTGTTGCTGCGGGTCTGCTCAATCAGATAGCGACTCAGGGTAACGCGGGACATGTATGGCTCCGAACGGATTGGGGGGGATGAAAAACCCCCGCAGTTTACAGGGAGAGTGACAGGCTAGCGAGTGATGAGACTCGCCACGGCTCTCAGACGGCACAATAGGTCGGTAGTTCAGCGCGCGCCAGGCCGGTGGTCTGGTTGTGGGGCCATTCGCGGGCACGCGCGCTCCCAGGTTGATGAAAGCCCTGCAGGAAGCGGGTCTACCCGCGAACAAGCCAGCACAGGCCTACCTCAATCCAGCGCCTTCCAGATCTCGGTCGCATACTCACGGATAGTCCGATCCGACGAGAACCAGCCCATCCGCGCGGTATTGAGCACCGCCTTGCGCCACCACTCCTGCGGCGTGTGCCACAGATCCTCGACCCGCCGCTGGGCATCCCAGTAGGCATCGAAATCGGCGCACACCAGGAAGCGATCGTAGGCCACCAGGCCGTCGATCAACCCGGTGTAACGAGAGGGGTCGTCGGGCGAGAACACACCACTGCGAATAGCCTGCAACACATCGCTCAAACGGTTGGAAGCGGCTATGGCGGCGTTGGCACCAAAGTCACCGGCACGCTTGCGCGTTTCAACCTGCTGCGCGGTCAGGCCAAAGATGAACATGTTGTCAGCCCCCACCTGTTCGCACATCTCCACATTGGCGCCATCCAGAGTGCCGATGGTCAGCGCACCATTGAGGCCGAACTTCATGTTGCTGGTACCGGACGCTTCGTAACCTGCGGTGGATATCTGCTCGGAAAGGTCGGCCGCCGGGATGATGCTCTCGGCCAGGCTGACGTTGTAGTTGGGCAGGAATACCACCTTCAGCAGGCCGCGCACCGTCGGGTCGTTGTTCACCACCCGGGCGATGTCGTTTGCCAGTTTGATGATCAATTTGGCCTGGTGGTAACTGGCCGCAGCCTTGCCAGCGAAGATCTTCACCCGTGGCACCCAGTTGGTGCCAGGGTCATTGCGTATGGCCTGGTACAGTGCAACGGTGTGCAGCAGGTTGAGCAACTGGCGCTTGTATTCGTGAATGCGTTTGACCTGAACATCGAATAGAGCCTCGGGGTTGACCGTGACACCGATGCGATCCTGAATGATGCTGGCCAGGGCACGCTTGCTGTGCAGCCGCTGGGCAGCGAACTGCTTGCGAAAAGCGGCTTTGTCGGCGAACGGCACCAGGCCCGCCAGCCGCGTCTGCGGGTCGTCCTTGAGTTCCGGCCCAAGTGCCTCGACCAGCATCTCGGTCAACTGGGGGTTGGACTGGTACAACCAGCGGCGGAAGGTAATGCCGTTGGTCTTGTTGTTGATCCGTTTCGGGTAGAGCTTGTGCAGCTCGGAGAACACCGTGCTCTTCATCAACTTGCTGTGCAGCGCCGACACGCCGTTGACGCTGTGCGAGCCAAGAAACGCCAGGTTGCCCATGCGCACCCGTCGGCCGTTGTCTTCCTCGATCAGCGAAACCGCGCGCAGCACGTCGAAATCGTGCAGGCCTTTGGCCCGCAACGCATCGATATGGTAGGCATTGATCAGGTAGATGATCTGCATGTGCCGCGGCAGCATGCGTTCCATCAGCGCTACCGGCCAGGTTTCCAGGGCTTCTGGCAACAGGGTGTGGTTGGTGTAGGCGAGCGTGCCGACGGTCAGCTCCCAGGCCTTTTCCCAAGGCACTTCGTGCTGGTCCACCAGCAACCGCATCAACTCCGCCACCGCAATCGAAGGGTGGGTGTCGTTTAGCTGGATGGCCGCTGCATCGGGCAGGTTGAGCAGGTCCTTGTGCATGTTCAGGTGGCGCCGCAGCAAGTCCTGCAGCGAAGCCGAGACGAAAAAGTACTCCTGGCGAAGGCGCAGCTCCTGACCAGCCTCGGTACTGTCGGCCGGGTAGAGTACCCGCGAAATGCTCTCGGCACGCGCCACTTCAGCCACCGCCCCCAAGTGGTCACCGGCGTTGAAGCGCTCCAGGTGCAACTCTTCCAGCGCACGGGCACGCCACAGGCGCAGGGTGTTGACGCTGGATCCGCGCCAGCCGACCACCGGCGTGTCGTAGGCTACCGCCCGCACCGTCTCGCCAGGCCACCATACCTGGCGCTGGGCACCGCTTGCATCGTGCACCGTTTCGACACTGCCGCCGAAACTGATAGGGTAGATCACCTCGGCGCGCTCGAACTCCCAGGGGTTGCCGAAATCCAGCCAGTTTTCGGTCTGTTCCTGCTGCCAACCATCGACCACGGCCTGACGGAACAACCCATGCTCGTAGCGGATGCCGTAGCCATGGGCAGCGATACCCAAGGTAGACATGCTCTCCATGAAGCAAGCCGCCAGACGGCCAAGGCCGCCATTGCCCAGCGCAGCATCCGGCTCGAGCAGGCGAATGCGCTCGAGGTCCACATCAAGCCCCTCCAGCGCATCGCGCGCGATGTCCAGCAGGCCCAGGTTGCTCAGGCTGTCGTACAGCAAGCGCCCGATGAGAAACTCCAGGGAAAGGTAGTAGACCCGTTTCTGGCTACGCCGATAGGCCTGCCGGGTGTGATCCATCCAGTGGTCGACCATGTGATCGCGCGCAGCCAGGGCAATGGCCTCGAACCAGTCATGGTCGAAGGCATGCTCGGGGTCCTTGCCGACCGCGTAGGTCAGCTTGTTCAGTACAGCGGTGCGAAAATCCGCGACTTCGGCGTCACGTGCTTTGGGTTCCTGGGACATGCGGCATCCTCGGGCAAGTTGACGAAAGCGGAGGGAGAGTGATGAGACTAGACCCTTCGACAGGGAGCGACAGTTACGGTTCGCAGTTTTCATGCCCACTCTGCGATTCCGGCAAAAGGTTGTTCATAAATTGAACAATTCCGGTATCATCGCGCGCCCCAAGACCGTGATCCACCCTATAAAGATGAAAACGACCCTGATCGCCGCCGCCGAAGTCGACCGCCTGGAGACTTGGCAGCGCTACGCCAGCCACATGTGCCACGGCTGCCATTCGACCTGCTGCACCCTGCCGGTAGAGGTGAAGATCAAGGATCTGATCCGTATCGGCGTGGTCGACGAGTTCGAAAAAGACGAACCACCCAAGAACGTGGCCAAACGCCTGCAAAAAGAAGGCATCATCGAGCGCTTCAACCAGAAGTCGGGCATCTTCACCCTGACCCGGATGAGCAACGACGACTGCATGTACCTGGATCGTAAAAGCCGCCTGTGCACCATTTATGACAAGCGCCCGGATACCTGCCGCAACCACCCCAAGGTCGGGCCGCGGCCGGGGTATTGTGCTTACAAGCCCAAAGTGGTTGGGCGCTGATCTATTGCCTGCACCGGCCTCTTCGCGGGTAAACCCGCTCCTACAGGTACTGTGGAGGTCTTGACCTTTGTGGAAATCCTGAGCGGGTTTACCCGCGAAGAGGCCAGTACCACCAGCACAAAAAACCCAGACAAACTAAAACGCCCCCGGCCTTTCGACCGGGGGCGTTTTCATTCAGCCTGAGCTAACTCAGTTCTTGGCTTTCTTGGCTGCGCGGGTACGCTCGCCTTCGTCCAGGATCTTCTTGCGCAGACGGATCGACTTAGGAGTCACTTCGCACAGCTCGTCGTCCTGGATGAACTCCAGGGCTTGCTCGAGGGTGTGGCGAACTGGCGGCACCAGGGCGATGACTTCGTCTTTGCCCGAAGCACGCATGTTGTCGAGCTTCTTGCCTTTGGTCGGGTTCACGCCCAGGTCGTTGTCACGGCTGTTCAGGCCGATGATCTGACCGTTGTAGATCTCTTGGCCGTGTTCAACGAACAGCTTGCCGCGAGCCTGCAGGGTTTCCAGCGAGTAGGTCAGTGCCTTGCCGGTCTCGACCGAAACCAGTACGCCGTTGAGGCGGCCGGACATCTGGCCCGACTTCATGGTGTCGTAGCGATCGAAGATCGAGGTCAGGATGCCTGCACCGTTGGTCAGGGTCAGGAACTGGTTACGGAAACCGATCAGACCACGGGCTGGAATGTTGTACTCCAGACGAACACGACCCTTGCCATCCGGAACCATGTTGGTCAGGTCGCCTTTACGCAGCCCCATTTCTTCCATGACCTTGCCCTGGGATTCTTCAGGGATGTCGATGGTGACGTTCTCGAACGGCTCCTGCTTGACGCCGTCGACTTCGCGGATGATCACTTCAGGACGGCCCACGGCCATTTCGAAGCCTTCACGACGCATGGTTTCGATCAGCACCGACAGGTGCAGCTCACCACGGCCCGAGACCTTGAACTTGTCAGGGGAGTCGGTTTCCTGAACGCGCAGGGCAACGTTGTACAGCAGTTCCTTGTCCAGACGGTCCTTGATGTTACGGCTGGTGACGAACTTGCCTTCTTTACCGCAGAACGGCGAGTCGTTGACCTGGAAGGTCATCGAAACGGTCGGCTCGTCAACGGTCAGCGGCTTCATCGCTTCTACCGCATCCGGGGCGCACAGGGTGTCGGAGATGAACAGCTCATCGAAACCGCTGATGCAGACGATATCGCCAGCCTGGGCTTCTTCGACGTCAACGCGGTGCAGACCGTGGTGACCCATCAGCTTCAGGATACGGCCGTTACGCTTCTTGCCGTTGGTGTCGATGGCGACAACCGGGGTGTTCGGCTTGACACGACCACGGGCGATGCGGCCAACACCGATAACGCCGAGGAAGCTGTTGTAGTCCAGTGCAGAGATCTGCATCTGGAACGGGCCTTCGCGGTCAACAGACGGAGCCGGTACGTTGTCGATGATCGACTGGTACAGCGCGGTCATGTCTTCGCCCATGGCGGTGTGGTCCAGGCCGGCAATGCCGTTCAGGGCCGAGGCGTAGACCACTTTGAAGTCCAGCTGTTCGTCGGTGGCACCGAGGTTGTCGAACAGGTCGAAGATCTGGTCCAGAACCCAGTCAGGCCGCGCGCCTGGGCGGTCAACCTTGTTGATCACGACGATTGGCTTCAGGCCGGCTTCGAAGGCCTTCTTGGTCACGAAGCGGGTTTGCGGCATCGGGCCGTCCTGGGCGTCGACCAGCAGCAGCACGGAGTCGACCATCGACATTACACGCTCAACCTCGCCACCGAAGTCGGCGTGGCCGGGGGTGTCGACGATGTTGATGTGGTAGCCGTTCCAGTTGATGGCGGTGTTTTTCGCCAGAATGGTAATACCGCGCTCTTTTTCCTGGTCGTTGGAGTCCATGACGCGCTCGTCGTTGAGCTCGTTACGCTCCAGAGTGCCGGACTGACGCAGGAGTTTGTCGACCAGAGTGGTTTTACCATGGTCAACGTGGGCGATGATGGCGATGTTACGCAGATTTTCGATCACAAGTGTATCTCGATCAGAGGATTCGGTTGCCGCCCAGTGTAGGCGGCCAATATGTACTGTTTAAGGCTCAGCGGGCCCGGCGGTCGGGAGGGCGATGGCGAATACTGCCGCCATACAGCCCCGGCATCTTATGTCGGACGATAAACACGCACATTGGCATGTCCCTCACTGAGCAGGTGGTGTGCGTGCAAACGGCTCATCACACCCTTGTCGCAATACAGCAAGTACTGGCGCGTAGGGTCCAGGTGCTTGAACTTGCTGTTGATGGCGTAGAACGGCATGGCCTGGACCTCGATACCTTCCAGCACCAGTGGTTCGTCTTCCTGGGCATCGGGGTGGCGAATGTCGATGACGATCTGGCCAGGCAGCGCCTCGGCCACTTCCTCGATTTCGATGTCCTTGCCCAGCTCATCGATCACATGGTCGATGGAAATGAACTTGGCGCGCTCAAGAGCGCGCTCCAGCACGGCCATGTCGAACTGCTTTTCTTCGTGCTCCATGCGGTGACGCTTGGCATGGGTAGTCGGGTTTACCGAGATCACGCCGCAGTATTCCGGCATGTGCTTGGCAAAGTCCGCGGTGCCGATTTCGGTGGCCTGGTCGATGATGTCCTGCTTGTGGCTGGCCAGCAGCGGGCGCAGCACCAGCTTGTCGGTGGCCGAGTCGATGATCGACAGGTTCGGCAAGGTCTGGCTGGACACCTGGGAAATCGCTTCGCCGGTCACCAGCGCGTCGATCTGCAGGCGGTCGGCCATATGGGCGGCGCCGCGCAGCATCATGCGCTTGAGGGTCACGCCCATGTAGCTGTTGTCGACCTTGTTGAGGATTTCGCCAACCACTTCTTCGAACGGCACGCTGATGAACAGTACACGCTGGCTGCTGCCGTACTTCTTCCACAGGTAGTGGGCCACTTCCATCACGCCCAGCTCATGGGCACGGCCGCCGAGGTTGAAGAAGCAGAAGTGGGTCATCAGGCCGCGGCGCATCATCTGGTAGGCCGCAACGGTGGAGTCGAAACCACCGGACATCAGCACCAGGGTCTGTTCCAGGGCACCCAGCGGATAACCGCCGATGCCATTGTGCTGGTTGTGGATCACGTACAGGCGCTGGTCGCGGATTTCGATGCGCACCAGCACTTCAGGCTTCTTCAGCTCGATCCCGGCGGCGCCACACTGCTGGCGCAGCTGGCTGCCGACGTAACGGTCGACGTCCATCGAAGTGAAGTCATGGTGGCCACCGCGCTTGCAGCGCACGGCGAAGTGCTTGCCGGCCAGCAGGTGGCCGAAGTGGTGCTTGCACTTGGCGACGATGTCGTCGAAGTCACCCAGCGGGTATTCCTCGACCTGCAGGAAGTGGGTGATACCCGGCGTGCAGGTGAGGCGCTCGATCATCTCGCGCTGAACTTTTTCGTCTTCGACGCGGGTAACCACTTCGAGATTGTCCCAGACACCATCGACCGCGAGCTCAGGGTCGAGATCCTTGAGCACGTTGCGGATGTTCTTGCCAAGCTGGCGGATGAAGCGCTTGCGCACCGGCCGGCTTTTGATGGTGATTTCTGGGAAGACTTTGACGATAAGTTTCATTGGTTAACAGCGCGCGCAGGGCCTGCCGAAAATGAGGGGCGCGAATTATATCGGAAATTGCTCAGGATTTGACCAACTTTTGATCAGAAGCTTTGAGATAAATGCAGAGAGCGGGTTTTGCAGTGCCTGTTCCGGCCCTTTCGCGGGTGCCCCCGCGCCTACAAGCAGTGCAAAGCCCGTAGGAGCGGGTTTACCCGCGAAGAGGCCCTAGAAGCTGGCACACCACTCATGCCACGCACCCTATTGGTGCGAGATGATCAAAAAACGCATCGTAAGGGTGCACTTTTACCCGCCACCCCTACGCCAAATGCCCGCAAACGCCCCCTTTTATCCCAGCCTCGCCATTTTCGGGCACTGGCATGCAATTTGCTCCCTTGTGAGGCAGGTAAGCTTGGCCGACTATCCGCGCCCGGCAACACCCTTTTTCCAGGGCAGCGGCCCACCGCGCTCTAGACCATCCGGAGGACAACATGTCGAAGTCGGTTCAACTCATCAAAGATCATGACGTCAAGTGGATTGATCTGCGTTTCACGGACACCAAAGGCACTCAGCACCACGTGACCATGCCGTCGCGTGATGCGCTGGACGAAGACTTCTTCGAAGTCGGCAAGATGTTCGACGGTTCCTCCATCGCTGGCTGGAAAGGCATCGAAGCCTCCGACATGATCCTGATGCCGGTTGACGAAACCGCCGTTCTGGATCCGTTCACCGAAGAGCCAACCCTGATCATTACCTGCGACATCGTCGACCCGTCGAGCATGCAGGGCTACGATCGTGACCCACGTGCAATCGCCAAGCGCGCCGAAGAGTACCTGAAGAGCACCGGCATCGGTGACACCGTATTCGCCGGCCCAGAGCCTGAGTTCTTCATCTTCGACGAAGTGAAGTTCCAGTCGGACATCTCCGGCTCGATGTTCAAGATCTTCTCCGAGCAGGGCTCGTGGATGACCGGCGCTGACGTGGAAGGCGGTAACAAAGGCCACCGTCCAGGCGTGAAAGGTGGCTACTTCCCGGTTCCGCCGTTCGACCACGACCACGAAATCCGTACTGCCATGTGCAACGCTCTGGAAGAAATGGGCCAGACCGTTGAAGTTCACCACCACGAAGTGGCGACTGCCGGCCAGAACGAAATCGGCGTCAAGTTCAACACCCTGGTGAAGAAGGCTGACGAAGTACAGGCGCTGAAATACGTCGTGCACAACGTTGCCGACGCTTACGGCCGTACCGCCACCTTCATGCCGAAGCCACTGTATGGCGACAACGGCTCGGGCATGCACGTGCACATGTCGATCTGGAAAGACGGCAAGAACACCTTCTCGGGTGAAGGCTATGCCGGCCTGTCCGACACCGCCCTGTACTTCATCGGCGGTATCATCAAGCACGGTAAGGCCCTGAACGGCTTCACCAACCCGTCGACCAACTCCTACAAGCGTCTGGTTCCAGGCTTCGAAGCCCCGGTAATGCTGGCCTACTCGGCTCGCAACCGCTCCGCCTCGATCCGTATTCCTTACGTTGGCAGCCCGAAAGCCCGCCGTATCGAAGCACGCTTCCCGGACCCATCGGCCAACCCGTACCTGGCCTTCGCGGCCCTGCTGATGGCTGGCCTGGACGGCATCCAGAACAAGATCCACCCAGGCGACGCGGCCGACAAGAACCTGTACGACCTGCCGCCAGAAGAAGCCAAGAACATCCCGCAAGTGTGCGGCAGCCTGAAAGAAGCTCTGGAAGAGCTGGATAAAGGCCGTGCGTTCCTGACCAAGGGCGGCGTGTTCTCCGACGACTTCATCGATGCCTTCATCGAGCTGAAGAGCGAAGAAGAAATCAAGGTGCGCACCTTCGTACACCCGCTGGAATACGAGCTGTACTACAGCTGCTGATCTGATTGGCGCCTCGCGCCGATGACCTGATCACAACGGCCTCCTCCGGGAGGCCGTTTTCGTTTCTGCGCACCAAGCAGAAGCACTGCAACCCCGCCTGTCACGCTATGCTCTATCTTGGTGCACTAATTCACACCATGCCCTCATTTGCTCCCCAATCTGGTTCAAATTAAACGTTTCACCAAGACTTTCTGGTCCGAATTTGCGCAGTTTCAGGCCTTTCTCGGCAAATTCCGCTTCTTTTCGGCGCTTTGGTTTGTTTCTTGCATTTTCTTATCAAGAGTCTCGCATCAGTGGATCCACCCCGCGTCCGGCCCTGGCCATAACAGTGCCAGGCAAGCGCCAAAAGAGGTCAACGACGCCTTATGACCATCAGCGATGCACAGCACCGTCTGCTTCTGGACAACCTGACCACTGCCACGTTGCTGCTCAACGCCGAGCTGCGCCTGGAGTACATGAATCCGGCCGCAGAAATGCTACTGGCCGTCAGTGGCCAGCGCAGCCATGGGCAGTTCATCAGCGAACTGTTCACCGAATCGACCGAGGCGCTCAGCTCGCTGCGCCAGGCGGTCGAGCAGGCGCACCCGTTCACCAAGCGTGAAGCGCAGCTTACATCGCTGACCGGGCAGACCATCACTGTCGACTACGCGGTAACGCCGATACTGCATCAAGGCCAGACCCTGCTGTTGCTCGAAGTGCATCCGCGGGACCGGCTGCTGCGCATCACCAAGGAAGAGGCCCAACTGAGCAAGCAGGAAACCACCAAGATGCTGGTACGCGGCCTGGCCCACGAAATCAAGAACCCCCTTGGCGGCATCCGCGGAGCGGCCCAGCTACTGGCCCGCGAACTGCCCGAGGAAGGGCTGCGCGATTACACCAATGTAATCATCGAAGAGGCTGACCGTTTGCGTAACCTGGTCGACCGCATGCTCGGCTCGAACAAGCTGCCGTCGCTGGCCATGACCAATATTCACGAAGTGCTGGAGCGGGTGTGTAGCCTGGTCGATGCCGAAAGCCAGGGGTGCATCACTTTGGTGCGCGATTACGACCCGAGCCTGCCGGACGTGCTGATCGACCGAGAGCAGATGATTCAGGCCGTACTCAACATCGTGCGCAACGCCATGCAGGCGATCAGCGCGCAGAATGAGCTGCGCCTGGGTCGCATTACCTTGCGCAGCCGCGCCCTGCGCCAGTTCACCATCGGCCACGTGCGTCACCGCCTGGTAGCGCGGGTAGAGATCATCGACAACGGCCCGGGCATCCCGCCGGAACTGCAAGACACCCTCTTCTATCCCATGGTCAGTGGTCGCCCGGACGGTACCGGGCTGGGCCTGGCCATTACCCAGAACATCATCAGCCAGCACCAGGGCCTGATCGAGTGTGAAAGCCACGCAGGCCATACCGCCTTCTCGATTTACCTGCCTCTGGAACAAGGAGCCACCGCCTCATGAGCCGAAGTGAAACCGTCTGGATCGTCGACGATGATCGCTCCATCCGCTGGGTCCTGGAAAAAGCCCTGCAACAGGAAGGCATGACCACCCAGAGCTTCGACAGCGCAGACGGTGTCATGGGGCGCTTGGCACGCCAGCAACCCGACGTGATCATTTCCGACATCCGCATGCCTGGCACCAGCGGCCTCGACCTGCTGGCGCAGATCCGCGAGCAGCACCCGCGCCTGCCGGTCATCATCATGACCGCCCACTCCGACCTGGACAGCGCCGTGGCCTCGTACCAGGGCGGTGCCTTCGAGTACCTGCCCAAGCCATTCGATGTCGACGAAGCGGTATCGCTGGTCAAGCGCGCCAACCAGCACGCCCAGGAGCAGCAAGGCCTGGATGTGCCACAGAACCTGGCGCGCACCCCGGAAATCATTGGCGAAGCCCCGGCGATGCAGGAGGTGTTCCGTGCCATCGGCCGCCTCAGCCACTCCAACATCACCGTGCTGATCAACGGCGAGTCCGGCACCGGCAAAGAACTGGTGGCCCACGCCCTGCACCGACACAGCCCGCGCGCAGCATCGCCGTTCATTGCCCTGAACATGGCCGCCATCCCCAAGGATCTGATGGAGTCGGAGCTGTTCGGCCATGAGAAAGGCGCCTTCACAGGTGCTGCCAACTTGCGTCGGGGCCGTTTCGAGCAGGCCGATGGCGGCACGCTGTTCCTCGACGAAATCGGGGACATGCCCGCCGACACCCAGACCCGCCTGCTGCGCGTGCTGGCCGACGGCGAGTTCTACCGCGTGGGCGGCCACGTGCCAGTCAAGGTCGACGTGCGCATCATCGCCGCCACCCACCAGAACCTGGAATCACTGGTGCAGGCCGGCAAGTTCCGTGAAGACTTGTTCCACCGTCTTAATGTCATCCGTATCCACATTCCGCGCCTGGCCGACCGCCGCGAAGATATCCCCGCCCTCGCCCGCCACTTCCTTGCCCGGGCCGCCCAGGAGTTGGCAGTCGAGCCGAAGATCCTCAAGCCGGAGACTGAAGAGTTCATCCGCAACCTGCCATGGCCGGGCAACGTGCGGCAGATGGAGAACACTTGCCGCTGGATTACCGTGATGGCCTCCAGCCGCGAAGTGCTGATCGGTGACCTGCCGCCAGAACTGCTGAACCTGCCACAAGACGCCGCGCCGGTAACCAACTGGGAGCAGGCCCTGCGCCAGTGGGCCGACCAGGCCTTGGCGCGCGGGCAGACCAACCTGCTGGACAGCGCAGTGCCGAGCTTTGAACGGATCATGATCGAGACGGCACTCAAGCACACCGCCGGACGCCGGCGGGATGCCGCGCTGTTGCTGGGCTGGGGGCGTAACACCCTGACGCGCAAGATCAAGGAATTGGGGATGAATGTGGCTGGTGGGGATGATGAGGAAGGTGATGACCACTGAGCTCTGAATTAGCCTTCTAGATTGCTGGGGCTGCTTTGCAGCCCATCGCGACACAAGGCCGCTCCCACGGGATCACCTCTGCCCCAAGGCTGATGCGATGGACACACATCGGGGTCGTCGTAGGAGCGGGTTCACCCGCGAAGAGGCCGGGCCTGCTGGCCAATCTCCACCTGCCGCTCACCATTGCCGCCACCATCGTATTCGCGGGTAAACCCGCTCCTACCACGATCCTGTGGGAGCGGCCTTGTGTCGCGATGGGGCGCAAAGCGGCCCCAGCCATTTCAGCCGTCTGAATGCACCGTTCCTGTGCCGGCTGCACCTCTCGAAGGCACAAATACCCTTAAAATCCGGCCAAATCACCCGCAAAGCCCAGTATTCACGGCTTTTGCAAAACTGGCACGCCCCCTGCAATAAGCAATACATCTACAGTTTCGGGGGCCCTGGTACAGGCAGGCCGGGTGAACCCCTCTTTTACACGCAGCACCGCCCGTTTTGGGGACCTCGGTACAGGCAGGCCGGGACATCCCCCCTTTATACGCAGTACCCCTTTTGGGGACCCTGGTACAGGCAGGCCGGGATATCCCCTCTTTTATTCGTGCAGTTTCACTTGCACCCGCCAGCGCCCAGCGTCCTCTGCACCGGCCCATTCGCCGTGCAGGGGGCGCGCGGCCACCACCGTCAGCAACAAACCTTCCTTGGTGTGCTGTACCCGCCAGCTCACCGGCTTGCCTTGCAGGCTAAGCTGCCCTTGCTGAGCCTTGCCCTGGGCCTGGAACAGCAACGCCACCGTCCCTTCCACGTTCTCGCCATGCAGCTTGGGCTCTTCGTTGAACCAAAGCTCCAGGCCATCCTGCATCACCTGCACCTGTTGCAACTCACGCTCGTCGGGCGTAGTCAGGCGACCGATCATCAGCCCCACCATCAAGCCGACGATCGCCAACGACAGCATCACCCGTGGGAAGGCCTTCGAACGCACGTCCGGTTCAGGAGTAGAATGCCCGTCATCTTCACGCTTGGAGCCGTGCATGTTTCACGTCATCCTTTTTCAACCAGAAATTCCGCCGAATACCGGCAACATCATTCGTCTATGCGCCAACAGCGGCTGCGCCCTGCACCTGATCGAACCCATCAGCTTCGAACTGGATGACAAGCGCCTGCGCCGCGCAGGGCTGGACTACCACGAGTATGCCACGCTCAAGCGTCACGAGAGCTTGGCCGGATGCCTGGAAAGCCTTGGCAACCCACGGTTGTTCGCCTTTACCACCAAGGGCTCGCACCCGTTCCACGAAGTGGCCTTCCAGCCGGGCGACGCCTTCCTGTTCGGGCCGGAGAGCCGCGGGCTGCCGGCCGAGGTGCTGGACAGCCTGCCGGCCGAACACCGCCTGCGCCTGCCGATGCGGCCGGGGTGCCGTAGCCTGAACCTGTCCAATACCGTGGCGGTGACGGTGTATGAGGCGTGGCGGCAGAACGGGTTTGCCGGGAGCTGATGTGTCGCCTGTGCCGGCCTTTTCGCGGGTAAACCCGCTCCTACACAGGTCGAGGGAACGGCGCGATCGCCTGTAGCAGCGGGTTACCCGCGAAGAGGCCCGCACAGGCAAAAAAAAAGCGCCCCGAGAGGCGCTTTCTTGATACCGGCAGTTATTACTGCACAGTAGGCGCTTCACCCGCTTCCTGCATACGCTGCATTTCTTGCGCGTACAGGGCGTCGAAGTTGACAGGCGACAGCATCAGCGCCGGGAACGAACCGCGAGTCACCAGGCTATCCAGGGCCTCACGGGCATAAGGGAACAGGATGTTAGGGCAGAACGCACCCAGGGTGTGGCTCATCGAAGGCGCATCGAGGTTGGCGATCAGGAAGATACCGGCCTGCTGCACTTCAGCAATGAAAGCCACTTCGTCACCGTTCTTGACGGTAACCGACAGGGTCAGCACGACCTCGTGGAAGTCGCCTTCCAGGGATTTCTGCTTGGTGTTCAGGTCCAGGGCAACACTTGGCTCCCAGGTCTGACGGAAGATCTGCGGGCTTTTCGGGGCCTCGAACGACAGGTCGCGCACATAGATGCGTTGCAGGGAGAACTGAGGGCTGTTGTCTTCTGCTGCAGCGCCGTTGGTCTGTTGGTCAGTCATGTCAGATCCTTATCCTAATGTTTTTGAATGCAGTGCAAATCAGGCCGCCAGCAGCGCGTCGAGCTTGCCGGCGCGCTCCAGGGCATAGAGGTCATCGCATCCACCGACATGGGTGCTGCCGATCCAGATCTGCGGCACCGACGTACGGCCGGCTTTCTGACTCATCTCGGCGCGAACCTGCGGCTTGCCGTCGACCTTGATTTCCTCGAAGGCCACGCCCTTGCTCTCGAGCAGGTACTTGGCGCGCATGCAGTAGGGGCAGTAGTCGCTGGAATAGACGATGACAGGCTTCATATCACTTCACCAGGGGCAGGTTATCGGCTTTCCAGCTGGAAACGCCACCGCTCAGTTTGGCGGCGTTGTAACCAGCTTTGAGCAGCTCGCGGCAAATAGTGCCGGACTGCTGGCCCATCGCGTCGACGACAATCAGGGTCTTCTCTTTATGTTTGCCCAACTCGGTCATGCGGTTGGCCAGTTTGTCCTGCGGGATGTTCACCGCACCGACGATATGACCAGCGGAGTATTCCTTGGCCGGGCGAATGTCGATCACCAGGGCCTTCTCGGCATTGACCATGGCTGTCAGTTGGCCGTTAGTCAGGCTCTGGCCACCACGACGGATTTCATTGATAAGCAGCAGGACCAGCAAAATGAGGAAGATCGCAACCAGGATGTAGTGATCTGTCGCGAATTGAATCAGGTGAGCAACCATCAGCGGTGTTCCAGGCGATTGAAAATGCCGGCCAGTATACACAGCCCCTTGGTGCCACCAAAGCCCGACGGGCCGGCCACAAAACCACCTTCATGTTGCTAGCACAGGTGCGCCGGTCGGTGGAATGGGACGAATATTCGCCGCGGGTGGCGTATTTGCCCTAAAATGCGTGTCTTTATCATCTTTGAACAACCGTGAGTTTGATTGATGACGAGCACGCCCAAACCCCTGGTCCTGATTATCCTGGATGGCTTCGGCCATAGCGATATCCCCGAACACAATGCCATCTTTGCCGCCAATAAACCGGTCTATGACCGCCTGTGCGCCACCCAGCCGCATGGCCTTATTTCCGGCTCGGGCATGGATGTCGGCCTGCCGGACGGGCAGATGGGCAACTCCGAAGTCGGTCATATGAACCTCGGCGCAGGTCGTGTCGTCTATCAGGACTTCACCCGGGTGACCAAGGCCATCCGCGACGGCGAGTTCTTCGAAAACCCGGTGCTGACCGGTGCTGTGGACAAGGCAGCCAGTGCTGGCAAGGCCGTGCACATTCTCGGCCTGCTGTCCGATGGTGGCGTACACAGCCACCAGGACCACTTGGTGGCCATGGCCGAATTGGCCGCCCAGCGTGGCGCCGAAAAGATCTACCTGCATGCCTTCCTCGATGGCCGCGACACCCCGCCACGCAGCGCGCAGTCGTCCATCGAACTGCTCGATGCCACCTTCGCCAAGCTGGGCAAGGGCCGCATCGCCAGCCTGATCGGCCGCTACTACGCCATGGACCGCGACAACCGCTGGGACCGTGTCAGCGCCGCCTACAACCTGATCGTCGACAGCGCTGCCGAGTACACCGCTGACACGGCCCAAGCAGGCCTTGAAGCAGCTTACGCCCGCGACGAGAGCGACGAATTCGTCAAGGCCACGCGCATCGGCGAAGCCGTCAAGGTCGAAGATGGCGATGCCGTGATCTTCATGAACTTCCGCGCCGACCGTGCTCGCGAACTGTCGCGTGCATTTGTAGAGCCAGACTTCACGGAATTCGCCCGTGCGCGCCTGCCAAAGATGGCGGCGTACATCGGCCTGACCCAGTATTCGGCGAAGATCCCGGCACCAGCAGCCTTTGCGCCATCCAGCCTCAACAACGTGCTGGGCGAATACCTGGCGAAAAACGGCAAGACCCAGCTGCGCATCGCCGAAACCGAGAAATATGCCCACGTCACCTTCTTCTTCTCTGGTGGCCGCGAAGAGCCGTTCGAAGGCGAAGAACGCATCCTGATCCCGTCGCCGAAGGTCGCCACCTATGACCTGCAACCGGAAATGAGCGCACCAGAGGTGACCGATCGCATCGTCGAAGCCATCGAACAGCAGCGCTTCGACGTCATCGTGGTCAACTACGCCAACGGTGACATGGTCGGCCACACCGGCGTGTTCGAAGCGGCAGTCAAGGCCGTCGAAGCGCTGGATACCTGCGTAGGCCGCATTGTCGACGCGCTGGACAAGGTCGGCGGCGAGGCGCTGATCACCGCCGACCACGGCAACGTCGAGCAGATGGAGGACGAGTGCACCGGCCAGGCGCACACTGCACACACTACCGAGCCGGTACCGTTCATCTATGTTGGCAAGCGCAACGTGAAAGTGCGTGAGGGCGGCGTGCTGGCCGACGTGGCACCGACCATGCTGAAGCTGCTGGGGCTGGAAAAGCCGGTGGAAATGACCGGTACTTCGATTCTGGTCGACGCCTGAATGGCAACGAGGGGCTGCCTTGCAGCCCCAATTGCCCATGAATTCCAGACAAACGCCCCCCTGCATCCGCAGCGAGGCGTTTTTTTTGCCTGCCCACGCGGGCATACTAGGCCAGTCTCCATCCTTGGTACGCCAAACCCCATGCTTCGCGCCCTGATCCTCCTAGCCTTGTCTTGCCTGCTCAGCCCGGCCTTCGCCGATGAGCGCGCGCAGACCCAGCAGCAACTGGATGCCACCCGCCAGGACATTGCCGAGCTCAAGAAAACGCTGAGCAAGCTCCAGGAAGAAAAGGCCGGTGTGCAAAAGGACCTCAAAACCACCGAAACCGACATCGGCAACCTCGAAAAGCAGGTGGAGGCCCTGCAGCAAGAACTAAAAAAGACTGAAGGCGAGCTGGAGCGCCTTGATACCGAGAAAAAAAAACTCCAGAGCGCCCGCGTTGAACAACAACGACTGATCGCCATCCAGGCCCGTTCGGCCTACCAGAACAACGGTCGCGAGGAATACCTCAAGCTGCTGCTCAACCAGCAGAACCCCGAGAAATTCGCCCGCACCCTCACCTATTACGACTACCTGAGCAAGGCGCGCCTGGAGCAATTGCGCACCTTCAACGAGACCTTGCGCCAACTGGCCAACGTCGAACAGGAAATTTCCAGCCAGCAGCAACAGCTGCTGGCCCAGCGCGCGGACCTCGACAGCCGCCGCCAGGCGCTGGAAACCGAGCGCGCCAAGCGCCAGCAGGTATTGGCCAAGCTCAACAGCGATGTAAAGGACCGCGGTCAAAAGCTACAAGCGCGCGAACAGGACCAGGCCGACCTGGCCAAGGTCCTGAAGACCATCGAGGAAACCCTCGCCCGCCAGGCCCGTGAAGCTGAAGAAGCGCGCAAGAAGGCCCTGCTGGCGCAGCAGGAAGCGGAAAAACGCCGCAAGCAGGCAGCGCTGGCCGCCGCCGCTGCCCGCGACCAGGCCCGTGAGCCAGCGGAGCCGCCGAAAAAGGCCCGCACCACCCTCGGGCCGATGGTTTCCAGCGATGGTGCGAACTACGGCGGCGCATTTTCTGCTGCGCGGGGCAAACTTCCATGGCCAGTCAATGGTCGACTGCTGGCTCGTTTCGGCGATGCCCGCGGCAGCGACGCCCGTGCCAAATGGGACGGAGTGATGATCAGCGCCACCCCGGGCACTCAGGTACGCGCCGTGCACGGCGGGCGCGTGGTTTTCGCGGACTGGTTGCGCGGCGCCGGGCTTCTGGTCATTCTCGACCATGGCAACGGTTACCTGAGCCTGTACGGCCACAACCAGAGCCTGCTCAAGAATGCCGGTGACATCGTCAAGGCCGGTGAAGCCATTTCCACCGTTGGCAACAGCGGTGGCCAGGAAGCTGCAGGCTTGTACTTCGCTATCCGCCAGCAGGGCCGCCCTACCGACCCTTCGCAGTGGTGCCGAGGCTAGTCACATTTCTACGGCGCAGCCTGAGTGCTGCGCCGATGCTCCCCAGGGAGCGCTTACAGGATCAGGAGTTCGTTCGACATGCTGCACTCGCCTCGTCTCACCCAGCTGGCCCTGTCCATCGCCCTGGCGGTAGGCGCGCCCCTGGCCACCGCCGCAGAGCCGGCCAAGGCCGCCGCAGTGCCAGCCACCGAGGTGACCGCCAAGGCGCCACTGCCGCTGGAAGAACTGCGCACCTTCGCCGAGGTCCTGGACCGTATCAAGGCCGCCTATGTCGAACCGGTAGACGACAAGACCCTGCTGGAAAACGCCATCAAGGGCATGCTTAGCAACCTTGACCCGCACTCGGCCTATCTTGGCCCCGAGGACTTCCAGGAACTGCAGGAAAGCACCAGCGGCGAGTTCGGCGGGCTGGGCATTGAAGTAGGCCAGGAAGACGGCTTCATCAAGGTGGTCTCGCCAATCGACGACACCCCGGCCTCGCGGGCCGGCGTGCAGGCTGGTGACCTGATCGTCAAGATCAACGGCGCCCCGACCCGCGGCCAGACCATGACCGAAGCGGTCGACAAGATGCGCGGCAAGGTCGGCGAGAAAATCACCCTGACCTTGGTGCGCGACGGTGGCACCCCGTTTGACGTGAACCTGACCCGTGCGGTCATTCAGGTCAAGAGCGTGAAGAGCCAGCTACTGGAGAACGATTACGGCTACATCCGTATCACCCAGTTCCAGGTCAAGACCGGTGACGAAGTGGGCAAGGCGCTGGCCAAGCTGCGCAAGGACAACGGCAAGAAGCTGCGCGGGGTAGTGCTGGACCTGCGCAACAACCCAGGCGGCGTGCTGCAGTCGGCGGTGGAAGTGGCCGACCACTTCCTGACCAAAGGCCTGATCGTCTACACCAAGGGCCGCATCGCCAACTCCGAGCTGCGTTTCTCGGCCAACCCGGCCAATGCCAGCGAAGGCGTGCCGTTGGTGGTGCTGATCAACGGTGGCAGTGCATCGGCATCGGAAATTGTCGCTGGCGCCCTGCAGGACCAGAAGCGCGCCGTACTGATGGGTACCGACAGCTTCGGCAAAGGCTCGGTGCAGACCGTGCTGCCACTGGCCAACGACCGCGCCCTGAAGCTCACCACTGCGCTGTACTACACCCCCAACGGCCGTTCGATCCAGGCCCAGGGCATCGTCCCGGACATCGAAGTGCGCCAGGCCAAGCTCACCGCCGAGGCCGACACCGAAAACTTCAAGGAAGCCGACCTGCAGGGCCACCTGGGCAACGGCAACGGCGGCGCCGACCGCCCGACGGGCAGCAGCAAGCGCAAGGAACGCCCGCAGGATGACGACTTCCAGCTGAGCCAGGCACTGAGCCTGCTCAAGGGCCTGAACATCACCAAGGGCGACTGAGCCACCCTATGCGTTATCTGCTGTGTCTGTTGTTTTGCCTGATGGCCGGAATCGCGCAAGCGGCGCCGGCCAACAAGGCCTACATGAGCATCATCATCGACGACCTGGGCCAGAGCACCGAGCGTGACAGCCGTACCCTGGCCCTGCCCGGGCCGGTAACCATGGCGATCATGCCCGACACCCCGCATGCCACCGACTTTGCCCGCCAGGCACACAAGGCCGGCAAGACGGTGATCCTGCACATGCCCATGGACCCAGCCACCGGGCCCTATGCCTGGCACCCGGGCATCGCCATCGAAGAGCTGGCGCGGCGCCTGGACGCAGCATTGGTCAAGGTGCCCTACGCCGCCGGCATCAACAACCACATGGGCAGCCGCATGACCGCACAGCGTGAACCCATGGCGTGGTTGATGGGCGAGCTACAGCGGCGCCAACTGTTCTTCGTCGACAGCCGCACCAGTGCCGCCACGGTCGCCGCGGCCGAGGCTCAAGCGCACGATGTGGCGCATGTGTCGCGGGATGTATTTCTGGATGACGTGCGCACACCGGAAGCCATCGAGACTCAACTGCAGCAGGGTGTTGCACTGGCCCGCAAGCAAGGCTCGGCCGTGTTGATCGGCCACCCCTACCCGCAAACGCTAGCGGTGCTGGAAAGGCAGATTCCACGGCTCAAGCAATTGGGTATCGAACTGATCACGCTGCAACAGATGATCGCCACACGGGGCAACCAGGCCATGCCGGCACACGGTAAGCATGGCCGTTACAGCAATCGCTAGCGTTGCCGATCGCGGGTTACCACTGGGCTGAAAGTGCAACTGTTCAGAGGTTGAACGGGATCACATCCTTGGCCTGCGCATAGGTCAGGTTACCTCGATAGATGCTCAGTACCTGCCCCTCGCTCGCGGCCTTCATTTGTTCGCGATACCCCATCTTGCGCTGGCTCCACAGCTTCAGATGGCCTTTGCCAAACGCCGTCGGCGCCGCCTGCGAGTCGGCAAAATGGAAATGCGCGGCCCACAAGGGTCTACCCTTGGCCTCGCCGGGAGCCCGCAACAGGCTGATCCGGTACTCGTCCAGATAGCCATCGGAGACCACCTGCCGAGGCCCGACATATTCCACTGCAAGCAGCCCCTGTTGATGGAGAAAATTCAGCCCTCTGGAACCTGGATAGCGCGTCTTGCTGTAAAGCGCTACCAAACAGTCCCGGCGGGCCTGACGCAACTGAATCAGCGCATCGTCCATGCCCGCCAGCAGTGCGTGCTCTGCGTTGGCATCGCTGAGCTGTTCACGCAGCTCGGCCACTTCGTTGATCTGGCCGTCCAGCATCGACATCAGGCCCATGTCGTCAGCATCCTTGGCAACCAGGGCTCTGGCTTGAGCGATGACATTTTCATTCTGTGCCAGCATGGCCTCGGCCAGTTCCCGGTTGTTCCTTTCGGAGTCCGGCGTAGAATTCCGCGACTGCTGTTCCGGTTCGCCCGCGGCTACCTCTTCAACCCAGATGTTTCCCTGCTTCTGGAAGCGATGCAGCGCGCTCTTGTTGAAAGCCGCTACAACTTGCAGCACAGCCTGCCCGTCGACCACCGATTCGCTGCCAATGACTATCTGACCAGCCCGCGTATGGGCCACCTGCAGGCTCTTTCGTGAATAGACCGCACGACGTGTGCCACGAACCTGCCCGTCCGCCTGCTCGCGCATGGCCTCGACCAACGCCTCACCGGCTATGGTTTTCAGTTCCACCATCTGTTGCTTGTAGGCCTCAAGGCGCTGGACATCGATGAGCTTGCTGCCGAGTGTCTTGATCCGTTCGGCGTTGAGAATCGCCGCGAGGTATTCGTCCCACGCACTTTGCAGCACCTCGATTCGTTCGGCGACAGGCAAGTCACAGAACATCAGCAGATGATGCGTTTGTGCGGCCACCCGCAGACGCTGACTGGCGAGCGCATGGCGGAAGATCATGTAGTGCTGGGTAGGCGTGCCTTTGTGCCACTGCAGGGCGAGCTCGACCAGGCCCATGGCCTGGAAAAACCGGATGTTGATCGTGGTCGTCTTGCGGCTCTCGATAATGCTCGAGACGGTCAGCGTGGTATTGACGTAAGGCACTTGCATGTCGATATCGGTGATGGCCAACAGGCGATCCAGCTGGCTGGAGACATTGATGATCCTGGGCTGCTCTTCAAGCAACTTCTCCAACATCGTCCGGAACCTGGCATACAACTCGGCCTGTTTCTCTGGCGGTGCCTCATTGAGCGCATTGGTGAGTTGGTCGTATTCCCTGAACCCACCCAAGGCCAGGAGCTCATCAATGAAGAACATGCCAAAGCTGATCAGGTTCTTGCGGACCTGGCCCAAGAGTATCCGTTGATCTCTCACGCTGCCGCCCTGCGTCGAGGCGCTCGCCTTGTCGAGCACGTAGATAATGTTGCGTTCAGCCTCGAGATACCCCTGGAATAGACTGTCGTTCAACGCCAGGCGCTGGGTGCGCAGCGCATTCGTCTGCTCGTGCAACTGCTGGAGTTTGCGCTTGAACAACTCGGTAGCCTGCTCGAATTGCGCACGTTCGCCCGGGTCGGTTGGTGGCGCCTTTTGCAACCGATCCTCGACTTTTTTTACCGGATCACGCAAACCGACAACCTGCTCGCTCAACGCGTTGAAATCCTTCGTGGCAGCCTCCGCGGCCAAGAGAAGCCGCTCTATCTCGGCCTGAGCCTTGGCGATCGGCCCGCTTAGTTTCTTGCGCAGTCGCTCGCGGGCCAACTCGCCGGAGCGATCATTGCCACCGTGCAATCGCGAATTATTGAGGCGCCAGACATTGCCGTCGCGCATCAGGTATGGCCCAAGCGTGCCGTCCGGACCGATGATGCGAAACGCTGCGTTATCAAGGCTGACTCGGTAGACATCACCGTCCAGAGACACATAGAAATCATCCCCAATCCGCACCAGGCCAGCAGCCACGCCCTGCGTCTGCGGTTCACGCCCCGCCAGCGAAACGCTGGTCGCCAACGCCCGCATTTGACCGCGCTGGGCACTCGACAGGCCGTTGAGCCCCCCAGCCCCACGCCAGGAAAAGTCGAGGTGGGTGTTGGCCATCGCCTGCAGCCTGTCGACCGAGGTACTGGGCTCCCGCGTTGCTGTGGAAAGGTTCGCCAACTCGACCCCATTGCCTGGAGGTGGCCCCTGGAGCAGCGATGGCGGCAGGTCACCAGAAACGGCCGGCGCTGCCAGTTTCGGCGTCTGCAGGTGTATCAGCGCCAGCAAGGTGTTGTTCAGCACATCGACCATCGCCTGGATTCGCTCGTCGAGATGCGGGCTGGCCAGCCCCTGCACATCGTTGATCAGGCTGCGCATGCCGATGTAAAGCCAGGCAACCGAGGTGAGCGGCCCTGGTAACACCGGAAACACAACGTTCAGCAGCTCCCAGGAAAATGCCGTGACCAGCCGCCAGCGCACCTCGCTGTTACTCATGGCGCTGCGATCCGCCAGCTCCAGCAACATCCGGCCCTTGGCTTCGAACATCTGCCGATCCACGTCCTGCGCCCAGAATTGCAGCGCCAACTGAACAGGCTGCGGTTTCTCCGGGAGTGTGTAAGGGTCGGGCAGCCATTGGGGCAGGTGCGGCTCCCGGAAGCCACCATTGTCGTAGACCGCGCGCTGAGCTTGCTCGATCCAAAGCAGCACGTTGTCCTGCAACGCCCCCGGGCGGCTGATCGCATCCAACAGTGCCTGAGCGCTGTCGAACTGAATCAGTGCCTTGTCGGTGTACAGCGGGCAATACAACAGATGAGCCCCCAACTCGATGAGTTCGATCACGTAGAAACCATGCGCCACATCGACCCTCTCTGATGTCGGCGAGCGTTTGAACGCAAGCGCCGCAATGCGCACAGCCGCTGCACCTTCCTGGCCACTACGGCAGAATTCTGCCAGGGCGCCGTAGGCGAACTTGTCGAGCCGCTTGACTGCCCGCGCCCGCGCGGCATCGAACATCAGGGTAATACGCCAGCGTATGGCAAATGCCGAGATGTGTTCGGCGCGGCTCGCCGAGCGATCGAGCATCGACTGTACATGACGTGGATACGTGCCGCCGATGTCGACTCGCTGCACCAGCTCACGGACGTAATCAATGGTCATCCACTTCATGATCAGCTGGTTTTCCCGGTGCGCGATGTGTGTCACCACCCCTCCTGCTGTGGCATCCAGGCGGCCGATCGCCAGTTGCGTCAGGGTCAACTTCTTTTCACCGGTCTTCTGGCCGAAGCCCAGCCCGTGACCGTCACTGACAAAGGTCTCGACGCTGAGGATAAGGTCATCAGGAAAGTAATTGGCGTCTACCGGGTGGTCATGCAGCATCGCTTCGCGCAGGCGTGTCGCCGCATAGGTGTGCAAGTCCGGCAGACCGTCCTGAATGCCCTGGGCTGGGCTGGGCTGTTGCAGTAGCGACAAGTCGAGCATGGCTTGCAGGTAGGCGGTCTGGCTATCCGTATCGGCTCGCGACAGGCCCTTGGGAAGCGCCAGACCCAGCCCACCGGTGCCCTGGTCACTGAACTCGGCAAAAAAGGACGCGGGCTCGCAGGCCAAATGGCAGTAATGCTCCAGTTGGTCGACGCTGTCGATCGCGCTCCAGCGCAGGCGGGCCACGCGCTCGAGCAAGATTTCCAGCAACAAGGCGCTGTACAGGGCGAAAGCGTCGCCCTCCACAGTAAGGCCTTGCCAGCTCAACTCATCAAATCGGTAACGTCCAGCCATCTGCATTTGCAACGCCGTGCCGAACGCGGCCTGGGCGTCGTAACTGCGGACCAGACCTTCGGGAGTACACCAGAGTGTCAGTTCGCGAACTTCACTGGAGGCGGTAATCAGCAAACCGGGCAACAGCTCATGGAAAGTGTCTTCGCCCTCACGTAACGCAACCCGCACCAGCTGCACATCGAGCCCGGTACGGTTACCCATCATCAGGTCACGCAGCAGCTTGCGTTGTTCGTCGTCCAGCGCTTCGTCTTTCAGGCCATCGAGCAGGTTGGCGCGCAACAACTGCTGCAACCACAGGTCCCGGTCGATCGTGACGTCGCCGTTCCAATAGTCGATCTGCGCTTGCTGGAAGTGCCATAGCAGCATCGGCAGCAATGCGTTGAGGCCATCGGTCAGGCGCGCGGGCTCGATCAAATCGCCCTCGGCAGTTTCGAGGCTCGACTCGATGGCGAAAAAGCGCCGGGGCGGGTTCAGGCTAAGGCGGTAGTCACCCGCTGGGGCGAGGTCCAGTGGTTTAGCCGCAAGCAGGGCCTGCAGCACCACATCCACCAGCGGCTGAGGGTGCCAGACGCCATCCGGATGCATGGACATCAGGTACAGCGGTGCAGCCGAGGTCATCTCAGGGCGATGTACGCCAACCAGAGGATAGTGCTCCAGGATCACCTTCATGACCTGTTCCCCTGCGACCTGGCGGAGCGTGGGACGGCTGGCGAACTGGGCGGCGACTGCGTGTTTGAGGTTGTGCGCGTGAGTGGCGGGCATGACCAGGACTCGTTATGGAATGAACCACAAAGCGTCCTGGAGATGTTATCGAAAGAGGTGCTACATATTACTGCTGGCAGGCCGCGGCACCTGGCGGTGCGGCGACCTGCCGGGCAGTCAGCTATAGACGCGGCCAAGCACCTGGCGATGGCTCTCGAACTGGTCGAGCACATCACGCACGATCTGGTCTGGGGCAAAGCCCATCAGGTCGTATTCCTGACTGCCGTCATGCAGGTAGACCTCGGCGCGGTAGAAGCGCTGGCGCAGTTCAGGCTCACCCTCGACCGGCGCCTCGCTCGGCGCGGCCATATAGCCGTCAAGGCTCACCTCATAGACGAACGGGTTGCCTTCTTCCATCATCACCCGCAAGCCCATCAGGTTGCGCGACTGGCCAACGCGGGTTTCCACCTCGAAGCCCAACGTCTGCAGCTGTGCAGCGGCTTCTTTCAACGCCGGGCTGACCTGCTTGTCCATGAAACGCTGCACCACGGCCTGGGTCGGCTGCAGTTCCAGCTGGGTCAGGCGCTCGCTGAAGCCGCGACGGCCGCGGGCGGCCAGTTCGGCGCGCTCCTGCTCGATCACCACGTCCTGCTTCATGGCCTTGTACAGGCCGAACATGAACAGCACCAGCACCACCGAGAACGGCAGGCCCGCCAGCACGACCATGGTCTGCATGGCCTCGAAGTTACCGGCAAACAGCAGGCCGATGGTCACCAGGGTGATCACCACGGACCAGAACACCACCATCCAGTGCGGGGCGTCTTCGTCGACCTTGCCGCCTTTGCACGACAGGTTGGCCATCATCACCGCGCCGGAGTCGGCCGGGGTGAGGAACAGCACGAAACCGACGAACACCGCCACACCAATCACGATCTTGGCCGCCGGGAAGTATTCCAGCAGCTGGTAGATCGACATCGACGGCTGTTCCAGCGCAGTCTTGCCCAGTTCCACAGCGCCCTGGTTGATCACCAGGTCCAGTGCGGTATTGCCGAAGATCGACAGCCAGGCCAGGGTGAAGCCCAGCGGAATCAGCAGCACGCCCATGACCAACTGGCGCACGGTACGGCCCTTGGAGATACGCGCAATGAACATGCCGACGAACGGGCCCCAGGAGATCCACCAGGCCCAGTAGAACACGGTCCACAGGCCCAACCAGCGCTCGGACTTGCCGGCTTCGCCTTCATACACATAAAGGTCGAAGGTTTTCAGCACGATGCCGTTGAGGTAGTCACCGACGTTCTGCACGAGGCCATTGAGCAAATGCAGGGTTTCGCCGCCCAGCAATACGAAAATCAGCAGGCCGCTGAACAGCACGATGTTCAGGTTGGACAGGCGACGAATGCCGTTTTCCACACCCGAGACCGCAGCCACGGTGGCCACACCGGCCATGACCAGAATCACCACCAGCAGGTTGGTCTTGCTGTGGTCCATGCCGAACAGGTATTCCAGGCCCGAAGAGACCTGCATCGAGCCGATACCCAGGTTGGTCACCAGGCCAAGCAGGGTGACGAACATGCCGAAGATGTCGACGGCATTGCCGGCAGCACCCTTGACCCAACGCTCGCCCACCAGCGGGTACAGCGCCGAGCGCAGTGCCAGCGGCTGGTTGTGGCGGTAAGCGAAGTAACCCACGGCCAGGCCGACCAGGGCATAGATCGCCCAGCCGTGCAGGCCCCAGTGCAGGAAGGTCAGCTGCAAGCCCTGGCGAGCGGCCTCGAGGCTGGCCGGTGTGCCTTCCGGGGGATTGAAATAGTGGTCCAGCGGCTCGGAAGCGCCGAAGTACAGCAGCGAAATACCGATACCGGACGAGAACAGCATGCCGGCCCAGGCGCCATAGCTGAAGTCCGGCTGGTCGTCCTTGCCACCCAGCTTGAGGCTGCCGTAGTCGGAGAAAGCCAGGTAGACGACGAACAGCAGGTATCCGCAGATGACCAGCATGTAGTACCAGCCAAAGGTACGCGTCAGCCACTTCTGGGCCACGCCCAGCACTTGGCCGGCAGTTTCGGGTGCAGCGATCAGCAAGGCAGTCAGAACAAGGATCATCAGCGCGGAGGTGAAGAACACCACGCGGTTGACCCGTACCCTCTCGGCGGGGGGCTTGATAAGTGAGGCAGAACTCATTGCACGAATGCTCCGGGCAGTGCGGCTGTGGAGGCTAATCAGTCTTTCCCGAGCAATTGGTGGAATATCCCCACTGCATCAGGTGTTATAAAAGAACCCTGGAAACCGTGATCCCGAATCGATACGTTGCCAAAAACAGACAGGTGGCCTGCTGAAAATGCCACGCCTCAACGGAGGTGCGCGCATTCGTCACAGAGCACCCCGCCCGCTCCAAGGGCCTGCCGCAGGACCAATGACCGTACGGCAGAATCTGCATTTCGCATCGCTCACGCCCGTCAACGCCTTGTATTCCGGGGGTTACACGATTTCCTGGGGTGTCAATCCGTGCCTTCTCGACCGCCTGAAAAACTGTCAATGGCACAAATTGTCGCAGAGCTTATTCTTTATTGATTGAACGTTCAATCAAAACAAAATAGACTGGCCTTCGCCGAGTCAGCCGCCTGTCGTCTGCTCGCAGGCCTGAGGAGATAGCAAGATGCCCAAGGTCGGTATGCAACCCATCCGGCGCCAGCAGTTGATCGAAGCCACCTTGCAGGCGGTCGATCAGGTCGGACTGGGGGACGCCAGCATTGCGCTGATTGCCCGTTTGGCCGGTGTGTCGAACGGCATCATCAGTCACTACTTTCGGGACAAGAACGGCCTGATCGCAGCGACGATGGGTTACATCATGAGCATGCTCAACGAAGGCGTCAGAGCACGTCGCCAGGCCCTGAAAGACGACAGCCCGCGCGCTCACCTGAAAGTGATCATCGAGGGCAACTTCGATGCCAGCCAGGTAAACGGCCCGGCAATGAAAACCTGGTTGGCCTTCTGGGCTTCCAGCATGCACCAGCCCGATTTGCACAGGTTGCAGCGGATCAACGACCACCGCTTGTATTCCAACCTGTGCTGCCAGTTCCGCCGCGTCCTGCCGCTCTACCATGCGCGCAAGGCAGCCCGCGGTCTGGCAGCCCTGATCGACGGTTTGTGGCTGCGTGGCGCCCTGTCGGGTGATGCATTCGACACCGACCAGGCGGTACGGATTGCTTACGAATACATGGAACTACAACTGGCCAAGCAGCACACCCTGGGCACAAACGACCAGGCTGCTGACCATGCGCGCAGGGCCCTTGCCAACCCGGCAGGAGCATGACGCGCAAGCCAAACCACACACTGCACTTGCGAGGACACTATGGCCCGTTTCGGAACGCAAAAACTCTACATTGATGGCGCTTACGTCGACGCTGGCAGCGATGCCACTTTCGAAGCCATCAACCCGGCCACTGGCGAAGTCCTCGCCCACGTACAGCGTGCTACCGAGGCAGACGTCGAGAAGGCCGTGGAAAGCGCCGAGCGTGGCCAGAAGATCTGGGCCGCGATGACCGCCATGCAGCGTTCGCGCATCCTGCGCCGCGCCGTCGACATCCTGCGCGAGCGCAACGACGAGCTGGCCATGCTGGAAACCCTGGACACCGGCAAGTCTTACTCCGAAACCCGCTACGTCGACATCGTCACCGGCGCCGACGTGCTGGAATACTACGCAGGCCTGGTACCGGCCATCGAGGGCGAGCAGATTCCGCTGCGCGAATCGTCCTTCGTCTACACCCGCCGCGAGCCGCTGGGCGTGACTGTGGGCATCGGTGCCTGGAACTACCCGATCCAGATCGCCCTGTGGAAATCTGCCCCGGCCCTGGCCGCTGGTAACGCGATGATCTTCAAACCGTCGGAAGTCACCTCGCTGACCACTCTGAAACTGGCCGAGATCTACACCGAAGCCGGCCTGCCAAACGGCGTGTTCAACGTTCTGACCGGTAGCGGCCGCGAAGTCGGCACCTGGCTGACCGAGCACCCGCGCATCGAAAAAGTGTCGTTCACCGGCGGCACCACCACCGGCAAGAAAGTCATGGCCAGCGCCTCCAGCTCTTCGCTGAAGGAAGTGACCATGGAACTGGGCGGTAAATCGCCACTGATCATCTGTGCCGACGCCGATCTGGACAAGGCCGCTGACATCGCCATGATGGCCAACTTCTACAGCTCGGGCCAGGTGTGCACCAACGGTACCCGCGTATTCATCCCAGCTGAAATGAAGGCGGCCTTCGAAGCCAAGATCGCCGAGCGCGTTGCCCGCATCCGCGTTGGCAACCCGGAAGACGAAAACACCAACTTCGGCCCGCTGGTCAGCTTCCAGCACATGGAAAGCGTGCTGGGCTACATCGCCAAAGGCAAGGAAGAAGGTGCCCGCGTCCTGTGCGGCGGCGAACGTCTGACTGCCGGTGACTTCGCCAAAGGTGCCTTCGTTGCCCCGACCGTGTTCACCGACTGCACCGACGACATGACCATCGTCAAGGAAGAGATCTTCGGCCCGGTGATGAGCATTCTCACCTACGAAACCGAAGAAGAAGTGATCCGCCGTGCCAACGACACCGACTACGGCCTGGCCGCCGGCGTCTGCACCAACGACATCACCCGCGCCCACCGCATCATCCACAAGCTCGAAGCCGGTATCTGCTGGATCAACGCCTGGGGTGAATCGCCGGCCGAAATGCCGGTAGGTGGCTACAAGCAGTCGGGCGTCGGCCGTGAAAACGGCGTCAGCTCGCTGGCTCAATACACTCGCATCAAGTCGGTCCAGGTCGAGCTGGGCGGCTATACCTCGGTTTTCTGAACCCTGTCTAGCCACGCCCGTGCCACCGCGCACGGGCGTACCCGCTCCCCGATCACCGCCAACACGAGGGTACTTTCATGTCCCAAGAATTCGATTACATCATCGTCGGTGCCGGCTCGGCCGGTAACACCCTGGCGACCCGCCTGACCGAAGACGCCGGCGTCACCGTCTTGCTGCTGGAAGCCGGTGGCCCCGACTACCGCTTCGACTTCCGCACCCAGATGCCAGCCGCCCTGGCCTTCCCGCTGCAAGGCCGCCGCTACAACTGGGCTTACGAGACCGACCCAGAGCCGCACATGGACGGCCGCCGCATGGAATGTGGCCGTGGCAAGGGCCTGGGTGGCTCGTCGCTGATCAACGGCATGTGCTACATCCGCGGCAACGCCATGGACTTCGACGGCTGGGCAGAACTGCCAGGCCTGGAAGACTGGACCTACCTCGACTGCCTGCCGTACTTCCGCAAAGCCGAAACCCGTGACATCGGCCCTAACGACTACCACGGCGGTGACGGCCCGGTCAGCGTTGCTACGCCAAAGGCCGGCAACAACCCGCTGTTCCACGCCATGGTTGAAGCTGGCGTGCAAGCCGGTTACCCGCGCACCGAAGACCTCAACGGCTACCAGCAGGAAGGCTTCGGCCCGATGGACCGTTCGGTGACCAAGAATGGCCGCCGCTCCAGCACCGCCCGTGGCTACCTTGACCAAGCCAAGAAACGCCCGAACCTGACCATCGTCACCCACGCCCTGAGCGACCGCGTGCTGTTCGACGGCAAGCGCGCCGTAGGCGTGACCTACCTGGTCGGCGACAGCGAAGAGCGCGTTGAAGCCCGCGCCCGCAAGGAAGTGATCGTCAGCTCTGGCGCCATCGCTTCGCCGCAGCTGCTGCAGCGCTCCGGCGTCGGCCCGCGCGCCCTGCTGGAAAGCCTCGACATCCCGGTTGTGCACGACCTGCCGGGCGTTGGTGAAAACCTTCAGGACCACCTGGAACTGTACCTGCAGTACGCCTGCACCCAGCCGGTATCGCTGTACCCATCGCTGCTGTGGTGGAACCAGCCGGCCATCGGTGCCGAGTGGTTGTTCAATGGCACCGGCATCGGCGCCAGCAACCAGTTCGAGGCCGGTGGTTTCATTCGTACCCGCCCTGAATTCAAGTGGCCGAACATCCAGTACCACTTCCTGCCGGTTGCGATTAACTACAACGGCTCCAATGGTGTGAAGGAACATGGCTTCCAGGCGCACATGGGCTCCATGCGCTCGCCTGCCCGTGGCCGCATCCAGGCCAAGTCGAAAGACCCACGCCAGCACCCGAGCATCCTGTTCAACTACATGTCCACCGAGCAGGACTGGCAGGAATTCCGTGACGGCATCCGCCTGACCCGTGAAATCATGGCCCAGCCAGCGCTGGACCCATACCGTGGCCGCGAAATCAGCCCGGGCCCCGACGTGCAAACCGACGAGCAACTGGACAAGTTCATCCGCGAGCACGCCGAAACCGCCTTCCACCCATCCTGCTCGTGCAAGATGGGCACTGACGACATGGCCGTGGTCGATGGCGAAGGCCGCGTGCATGGCATGCAGGGCCTGCGCGTGGTCGATGCCTCGATCATGCCACTGATCATCACCGGTAACCTCAACGCCACCACGATCATGATTGCCGAGAAGATTTCGGACAAGATCCGTGGTCGCAAGCCACTGCCGCGCAGCACCGCCAAGTACTACGTGGCAGGGGATGCACCAGTGAAAGGCAAGCCGATGCGTGAAGTGAAGCAGGGCTGAGGCCTTGATCAGGGGCCGCACAGCGGCCCCTTTCACGTTTGCTCAGGCGGGCAGCGCAAAGAAAGCTTCCCTGCCACTGATCTGCCTGACCAGCCGCTCTCGCCCCGCTGTCGCGGTGGCATGGTGGCGAAGCACATGGCCCGCCGCCCGGCGCGCCAGATTGTGCAAATCAGGAAATTGCCCGAGCAGGCACTGAGCCACCTAGGCGAGGAAAATGGTTTCTTTGCCACTCATGTTACTCAGCTGCCTGACAGTGGGCGAACATTACAGCCGCACGCCGCAACGACGATGCGGTATCGCTTTACAGCCTGCGTCGGCCTCAGGTTAGAATCGATTGGCACGCGACCTGCTAGCTTTTGCTGAAAAATGCGCTACCAAGTCCCTCCCCCTCGCTGTCTCGGAGTACCTGCCTTTGGATGCCAGCACCATCAACAGCCTGTTTCTGATCGGCGCATTGCTGGTGGGTGCAAGTATCCTGGTCAGCTCGCTGTCGTCGCGCCTGGGTATCCCTATTCTGGTCATCATCCTCGCCGTCGGCATGCTCGCCGGTGTCGATGGTGGCGGCATCATCTTCAACAATTACCCAACCGCCTACCTGGTGGGCAACCTGGCACTGGCCGTCATCCTGCTTGACGGCGGCCTGCGCACGCGGGTAGCAAGCTTTCGCGTAGCGCTTTGGCCGGCGCTGTCGCTGGCCACGGTCGGGGTAATGATCACCACCGCCCTCACTGGCCTGGTTGCCGCCTGGCTGTTCCAGCTCAGCCTGATCCAGGGCCTGCTGATCGGCGCCATCGTCGGCTCCACCGACGCCGCTGCAGTGTTCTCGCTGCTCGGCGGCAAAGGCCTGAACGAACGGGTTTCTGCTACCCTCGAGATCGAGTCGGGCAGCAACGACCCAATGGCGGTGTTTCTCACGGTCACCTTGATCGACATGATCGCCAGCGGCGAGACCGGCCTGCATTGGAGCCTGCTGGGCCACGTGCTGCGTGAGTTCGGTATCGGCGCGCTGGTTGGCCTGGGCGGCGGCTGGCTGATGCTGCAACTGGTCAACCGCATCAATCTGGCCGGCGGCCTGTACCCCATTCTGGTAGTGGCCGGCGGCCTCGTGGTGTTTTCGCTGACCAACGCCCTGCATGGTAGCGGCTTCCTCGCCGTATACCTGTGCGGCCTGGTGCTGGGCAACAGGCCGATCCGTAGCCGCCATGGCATCCTGCATATGCTCGACGGCATGGCCTGGCTGGCCCAGATCGGCATGTTCCTGGTGCTGGGGTTGCTGGTCACGCCGCACGACCTGCTGCCCATCGCCCTGCCAGCACTGGGCCTGGCGCTGTGGATGATCCTGGTGGCGCGGCCACTGTCGGTGGTTGCTGCCCTGCTGCCGTTCAAGGCTTTCCACGGCCGTGAAAAGGGCTTCATTTCGTGGGTCGGCCTGCGCGGTGCGGTACCGATCATTCTGGCGGTGTTCCCGCTGATGGCGGGCCTGCCAGACGCCCAACTGTTCTTCAACCTGGCCTTCTTCATCGTACTGGTATCGCTGCTGGTGCAAGGCACCAGCCTGCCGTGGATGGCCAAGCTGTTGAAGGTGACGGTACCGCCAGACCCGGCGCCGATCTCCCGCTCCGCCCTTGAGGTGCACATCACCAGCGAGTGGGAAATGTTCGTCTACCGTCTGGGCGCAGAAAAATGGTGCATCGGTGCCGCCCTGCGCGAACTGAAAATGCCCGAAGGCACGCGGATTGCCGCGCTGTTCCGTGGCGAGCAACTGCTGCACCCGTCGGGCAGCACCGTGCTGGAAGTTGGCGACATGCTCTGCGTGATCGGCCACGAGCACAACCTGCCTGCCTTGGGCAAACTGTTCAGCCAGGCGCCGCAACGTGGCCTGGACCTGCGTTTCTTCGGCGACTTCGTGCTCGAAGGCGATGCCGAACTGGGTGCAGTGGCGGCGTTGTACGGCCTGAAACTCGATGGCCTCGACGCGAAAATGCCGCTGGCGCAGTTCATCCGACAGAAGGTCGGAGGCGCTCCAGTAGTAGGGGACCAGGTCGAATGGCATGGCACGATCTGGACCGTGGCAACCATGGACGGGAACAAGATCCAGAAAGTAGGCGTCAGATTCCCCGAAGGAACGCGACCCGGACCAGGATTGTTCCTCTAAACTTCGTTTCAGCCGGATCCACAAGTAGCCTGCCTATGTCCCTGCGCGTGTACCTTCGCACAGCCCTGCTCGGGTTGTGCCTGTTCCTTTCTTTTGCGGCTACCGCGGCAGAAGCCCCGACCACCGCCAGCATCCAGAACAGCCTCGACAAGATCGCCGAGCGCAAGCTGCCCGAGGCAGACCAGAAGGCGCTGCAGCAGGTGCTCGAACAAACGTTGAGCCTGCTTGCTGCCAAGGAAGATAGCGAGAAGAAGCTTGCTGCACTGAAGCAGCAACTGAGCAGTGCCCCCAAAGAGACCAGTGACAGCCAGAAGGAGTTGGCCAGGCTCAAGGAAACCAAGGCACAACCGGTGGCCCAGCGCTACGCCAACCTCACCGTGCCACAGCTTGAACAGATGCTCAGCGAACGCAACACGCAGCAGGGCGAACTGCAAAAGGCGCTGTCTGAAGCCAACAGCCTGATCATCAACTCGCAAACCCGCCCCGAGCGCGCCCAGGCCGAGATCAGCAGCAGCCAGACCCGCACCCAGCAGATCAACAGCATCCTCAAAACCGGCAAGGACGGCGGCAAATCCATCAATGCCGACCAACGCAACCAGCTCAACGCCGAGCTGGCCTCGCTCAACGCGTTGACCCTGCTGCGCCGCCAGGAGCTGGCCGGCAACAGCGTGCTGCAAGACCTCGGCAATGCGCGTCATGACCTGCTGGTCGAGCGTGCTGCGCGCCTGGAGCAGGAAATCCAGGACCTGCAGACGCTGATCAACGACAAACGCCTGGCCCAGTCCCAGGAAGCCGTCACCCAGCAGTCGATCGAGGCTCAGAAGGCCGGCGGCAGCAGCCTGCTGGCCACTGAGAGCGCGATCAACCTCAAGCTTTCCGACTACCTGCTCAAAAGCACCGATCGCCTCAACGAATTGACCCAGCAGAACCTGCGCACCAAGCAGCAGCTCGACAGCCTGACCCAGGCCGACCAGGCGCTTGACGAGCAGATCAACGTGCTCAAGGGAAGCCTGCTACTGTCGAAGATCCTTTATAAGCAGAAACAGACCTTGCCGCACCTGAAGGTCGACCGCGACCTGGCCGACCAGATCGCCGACACCCGCCTGTACCAGTTCGAAGTCAACCAGCAACGCGAGCAGATGAGCAGCCCGGTCACCTACGTCGACAAGCTGCTGGCGGCGCAACCGCAGGAAGATGTGACCCCGCAGCTGCGCAAGGCCCTGCTGGATGTAGCCATCACCCGTAGCGACCTGTTGGAGCGGCTGAACCGCGAACTGTCGGCGCTGCTCAACGAATCGATCACCCTGCAACTCAACCAGAAGCAGCTGCTGGGCACTGCGCAGAGCCTACGCACCACCCTCGACGAGCAAATGTTCTGGATCCCCAGCAACAAGCCGCTGGACTGGGACTGGCTGCAATACGTGCCAGAGCGCCTGGCCGACCAAGTCGCCAAACTGCCGTGGGGTTCCGGCCTGAAAGAGCTGGCCGATGGCCTGAGCCAGCGCCCGCTGCTGTTCCTGCCACTGCTACTGGTGATCGGTGCGCTGCTGTGGCGGCGCAAATACCTTTACCAACGGTTAGGCAAAGTGCACCAGGATATCGGCCACTTCCGCCGAGACAGCCAATGGCACACGCCCCAGGCAATCCTTATCAACATTCTGCTGGCGATGCCGGTCAGCCTTGGCCTGGCGCTGTGCAGCTATGCCCTGCAGATCGACGCCCGTGGGCAGAACGCCAACCTGGGCGCCGCACTCTGGCAGCTGGCCCAGGCCTGGCTGGTGTTCTACACCGCCTACCGCATCCTCGCTCCCGGTGGCGTGGCGGAAGTTCACTTCCGCTGGCACAAACCACAGGTCGAGTTCCTGCGCGGCTGGGTTCGCCGCTTGGGCACCGTGGTGCTGGCACTGGTCGGCGTGGTGGCGGTGGCCGAGCACCAGCCTTCGGCACTGGCAGACGACGTGTTGGGCATCGGCGTGGTACTGACCTGCTATGCGCTGATGGCCTGGCTACTCAGCCGCCTGCTGCTCAGCAGCCCGGCACACCGTGACACCTCGCTGTTCCGCAGGGCCGTGGGCGTAGCATTCACCGCCCTGCCCATCGCCCTGTTCGTCGCCGTGTGCTTCGGCTACTACTACACCGCACTGAAGCTTACCGACCGACTGATCTATACCCTGTACCTGCTGCTGTTCTGGTTGGTGATCGAAGCCGCCTTCGTGCGCGGCCTGTCGGTGGCTGCACGACGCCTGGCCTACCAGCGTGCGTTGAGCAAGCGTGCAGCGGCCAAGGAAGGCCTGGATGGCGAAGTCATCACCGAAGAGCCAACACTGGATATCGAACAGGTCAACCAGCAGTCGCTGCGCCTGATCCGCCTGGCCCTGCTCGGCGGCTTCATCGCCGGCCTGTACTGGGTATGGGCCGACCTGATCTCGGTGTTCGCCTACCTCAACAACTTCGTCCTCTACGAATACACCAGCGGCACCGGCGCCGCCGCCAGCATGGTACCGATCAGCCTCGGCGACCTGCTCGGCGCACTGGTGATCGTCGGCATCACCTTCGCCCTGGCCGGCAACTTGCCAGGCCTGCTGGAAGTACTGGTGCTGTCACGCCTGAACCTCGCCCAAGGCAGTGCCTACGCCACTACTACGTTGCTGTCGTACACCATCGTCGGCATCGGCATCGTCAGTACCCTGTCGACCCTGGGGGTGAGCTGGGACAAGCTGCAATGGCTGGTGGCCGCGCTGTCAGTAGGCCTGGGCTTCGGCATGCAGGAAATCTTCGCCAACTTCATCTCCGGCATCATGATCCTGTTCGAGCGCCCGGTACGGATTGGCGACACCATCACCATCGGCAACCTGTCGGGCACGGTAAGCAAGATCCGCATCCGTGCCACCACCATCACCGACTTCGACCGCAAGGACATCATCGTCCCCAACAAGACCTTCATCACTGGCCAACTGATCAACTGGTCGCTGACCGATACGGTCACCCGGGTGACACTGAAGCTGGGCATCGACTATGGCTCAGACCTCGACCTGGTGCGTGACCTGCTGCTCAAGGGCGCGCATGAGAACCCACGCGTGCTCAAAGATCCGGAACCGATCGTGTACTTCCTCAACTTCGGCGAAAGCTCGCTGGACCACGAACTGCGCATGCACGTTCGTGACCTGGGCGACCGCAACCCGACACTGGACGAGATCAACCGGTACATCAACCGCGAGTTCAAAGCCCACAACATCAAGATCTCGGTGCGCCAGGTAGAGGTATTCTTGATGGACGCGAAGGGCAGCAAGCAGCAATTGATTCCGATGGAACAGCCGAAATCGGATGGCACTGCTTCGGCCTGAATAGGCTCGAATACTTTATTGTGTGCAACATGGCTGCGAGGGCTTCGCCCTCGTTCGCGGGTGAACCCGCTCCTACACAGGGACCGCACTGCTTTCAGGCGCTGCATGTTCTTTGTAGGGGGGCAGCCGCGAAGGGCCGCCAAGTGGCCCCATTGGCACCGATTCCAAGGAGCAGTCCCGTGAAAGCCCTCGACCAACTCACCTTCGACAACCGCTTCGCCCGTCTGGGCGATGCGTTCTCCACCCAGGTGCTGCCCGAACCCATTGCAGACCCGCGCCTGGTGGTAGCGAGCGAGTCGGCCATGGCCTTGCTCGACCTCGACCCCGCCCAGGCCGAACTGCCGGTGTTCGCCGAGCTGTTCAGCGGCCACAAGCTGTGGGAAGAGGCCGACCCTCGGGCGATGGTTTATTCCGGCCACCAGTTCGGCTCGTACAACCCACGTCTGGGCGACGGCCGTGGCCTGCTGCTGGCCGAAGTGCTCAACGACGCTGGCGAACACTGGGACCTGCACCTCAAGGGCGCCGGCCAGACCCCCTACTCCCGTATGGGTGATGGGCGCGCTGTGCTGCGCTCGTCGATCCGCGAGTTCCTCGCTTCCGAAGCCTTGCACGCCCTGGGCATCGCCACCAGCCGGGCGCTGTGCGTGATCGGTTCCAGCACCCCGGTGTGGCGCGAAACCCGTGAAAGCGCGGCCATGCTGACGCGTCTGGCGCAGAGCCATGTGCGTTTCGGCCATTTCGAGTACTTCTACTACACCAAGCAGCCCGAGCAGCAGCGCGTGTTGATCGACCACGTGCTCGAACAACACTATCCCGAATGCAGTGACGCCGAGCAGCCCTACCTGGCCATGTTCCGCACCATCGTCGAGCGCAATGCCGAACTGATCGCCCGCTGGCAGGCGTATGGCTTCTGCCACGGCGTGATGAACACCGACAACATGTCGATCCTCGGCATCACCTTCGACTTCGGCCCGTACGCGTTTCTGGACGACTTCGATGCCAACTTCATCTGCAACCACTCCGACGACCGTGGCCGCTACAGCTACGCCAACCAGGTGCCCATCGCCCACTGGAACCTCAGCGCGCTGGCCCAGGCACTGACCACCGTGATCGAAGTTGAGCCGCTGAAGGAAGCGTTGGGCCTGTTCCTGCCGCTGTACCAGGCCCATTACCTGGACCTGATGCGCCGGCGCCTGGGGCTGACCACGGCCGAAGATGACGACATGGGGCTGGTCGAGCGCCTGCTGCAGTGCATGCAACGCGGTGGCGTGGACTACAACCTGTTCTTCCGCAAACTGGGTGAGCAGCCGGTGGCTGAGGCACTGCAGGTAGTGCGTGATGACTTTATCGACCTGGCCGGTTTCGATGCCTGGGGCGCAGACTACCTGGCCCGCTGTGGGCGTGAACCCGGTAATGCCGAAGGCCGTCGTGAGCGGATGCATGCGGTGAATCCGCTGTACGTGCTGCGCAACTACCTGGCGCAGAACGCCATCGAAGCGGCCGAGGCGGGGGACTACAGTGAAGTTCGACGGCTGCACCAAGTCCTGGCCAGACCTTTTGAGGAGCAGCCCGGGATGCAGGCCTACGCCGAGCGACCGCCAGAGTGGGGCAAACACCTGGAAATAAGCTGCTCTTCCTGATTAGCACCGCTCCCACAAGGAAACCGTGAACCCAACACCGGAGATGAAATGACCGACCCACTGGTAATCCCCTGCCCCCACTGCAACGGCCTCAACCGCCTGCCCGCCGAGCGCCTGGGCGATGCGCCGAAATGCGGTCGCTGCAAAAAGGATGTGCTGTTGAGCACCCCCTTCGAACTGACTGAAGCCAGCTACGCCAGCCAGATCAAAGGCGACCTGCCGCTGCTGGTCGACATCTGGGCCGACTGGTGCGGCCCGTGCAAGTCATTCGCCCCCACCTTCGAAGAGACCGCTCGGCAACTTGCTGGCCGCTGCCGCCTGGCCAAGCTCGACAGCGAAGCCAACCGTAACCTCGCAGGGCAACTGGGCATACGCTCGATCCCCAGCCTGCTGCTGTTCAAGAACGGCCGCGAAATTAGCCGCCAAGCCGGGGCGTTTCCACTCCAGTCATTGCTGGAGTGGCTGCGTAGCCACGGGGTTTAAGCGTTCTCTTCAAGCAGCGAATGCAACTCGACAAACTGCTGAGTCAGCTTGTGCCGCGGTTCCAGGTGAATCAGCGGCAGGCTGGCGTGATGCGATTCGCGCATTTTCACCGAACTGCCCAAGTACACCGGCAGCACCGGCAACCCTTCGGCCAGCAGTTCGTCGAGCATCTGCTGTGGCAGGCTGGCACGTGACTGGAACTGGTTGACCACGATGCCTTCGACCATCAGGTCTTCGTTGTGGTCTTCCTTGAGGTCTTCGATCTCGGCCAACAGGCCATACAAGGCCTGGCGAGAGAAGCTGTCGCAGTCAAAGGGGATCAGCACGCGATCAGCAGCGATCAGCGCAGAAACTGCGTAGAAGTTCAGTGCCGGCGGGGTATCGATATAGATCCGCTCGTAATCCTCGTCCAGTGCGTCGAGCAGCTTACGCAGCTTGTTGATCTTGTGCTTGGCCTCCAGCTTCGGCTGCAGGTCGGCCAGCTCGGCAGTGGCGGTGACCACATGCAGGTTGTCGAACGGGGTTTCGTAGATATCGACCTTGTTCTTCTTGCTGAACGGCCCGCTGGAAAGGCTTTGCTTGAAGAAATCGGCAATGCCCATGGGGATGTCCTCGCCGGTCAGGCCGGTGAGGTATTGGGTCGAGTTCGCCTGGGCATCCAGGTCGATCAACAAGGTCCGGTAACCTTCATTGGCACTGACCGCCGCCAGGTTGCAGGCAATGCTCGACTTGCCTACGCCACCTTTTTGATTGAACACCACGCGCCGCATGCTTGACCTCCGTGTATCAACGAATGCCCGAGTATGTGGCGGCATGGGGGCAATGACCAGTGCCATTTGACCGGCATCACGCCTGACCGACCACCTGTCCTGTCAACAACTCGGTAAATGCCTTGGCCATCACCGAATGACCGCGCTCGCGCTGCACCAGCCACACCGCCGTCATCGCCTCTTCATCGAGCAAGGTACGGTACACCACCCCTTCTATGCGCATGCGCTGGAACGAAGCCGGCAACACCGACACCCCCAGCCCCGCCGAGACCAGACCGATGATGGTCATCGCTTCACCTGCCTCTTGCGCAAAATGGGGGCTGAAACCCGCATGCCGCGCCAGGCTCAGCAATTGTGCATGCAAACCGCTGCCATAACTGCGCGGGAAGAACACGAAGGGCTCAGGGGCCAACGCCGCCATGTAGACGCCTTGCTCAGTGCCTTCGGCCAGCGGATGCGAGGCATTGATCACCGCCACCAACGGTTCTCGGAACAACTCGGTGGCCACCAACCCCTCCGGCAGCGGCATCGGCCGCATCAACCCCACCTCGATGGACTCGTCGAATACCCCTTCGGCAACGTCACGGCTGCTCATTTCCTTGAGGTTCAGGTGCACCGCCGGAAAGCGCTGACGGAAGGCATGAATGGCCTTGGGGATTTTCGAGGTGAACGGGGCCGAGGAGGTGAAACCGATTTTCATCTCCCCCAGCTCGCCCAACTGCGCACGCCGGGCTACATCCGCAGCCTTCTCAACCTGCGCCAATACCTGGCGCGCTTCCTCGAGGAACAATCGACCGGCCTCGCTCAGTTCGACACGACGGTTGGTACGCTCGAACAGCCGGGCCCCTAGCTCCTGCTCCAGAGCCTGGATCTGCTGGCTCAAGGGCGGCTGGGAAATACCCAACTGCTGGGCGGCGCGGCCAAAGTGCAGCTCTTCGGCCACAGCAATGAAGTAACGCAGATGACGCAGTTCCATGATCCGCTCCAAATAAGTCGCCAGACGTCTCAAATAGGTCGAACAATATATTGGATCTAATCGTTAGGCAGCTATATGCTTTTTTCATTGCGCCAGAGGTACCCTCCCGTGAAAACTGCAGTAGCCCCCCTCCTCCTTGAGCCAAAGCCTGCCATCCTGAGCGAAATGTGGATCGAAAAAGGCACACCCGCCTTCATGAAAACCGTGCTGGCCTTGTTCAGCGGCGGGTTCGCCACCTTCGCCTTGCTGTACTGCGTACAGCCGATGATGCCTCTGCTATCCAGTGAGTTTGCCATCAACGCGGCACAGAGCAGCCTGGTGCTGTCGGTGTCCACCGCCATGCTGGCGTTCGGCCTGCTGATCACCGGCCCCATTTCTGACCGCATCGGACGCAAGCCCGTGATGGTGTTCGCGCTGGTCTGCGCCGCCCTGTCCACCTTGGCCAGCGCCGTAATGCCCAGCTGGGAGCTGGTACTGGCCACCCGCGCCTTGGTCGGCCTGTCGCTGAGCGGCCTGGCAGCAGTGGCGATGACCTACCTGAGCGAAGAGATCCACCCGCAGCACATTGGCCTGGCCATGGGCCTGTACATCGGCGGCAACGCGATTGGCGGCATGAGCGGGCGGCTCATCACGGGCGTATTGATCGACTTCGTCAGCTGGCACACGGCGATGCTGACCATTGGCGGCCTGGCCCTGGTGGCTGCGCTGGTGTTCTGGAAGGTGCTGCCGGAGTCACGCAATTTTCGCGCACAGACGATGAACCCGCGCAGCCTGCTGGACGGTTTTGTCATGCACTTCAAGGACGCCGGCCTGCCCTGGCTGTTCCTTGAAGCCTTTCTGCTGATGGGCGCCTTCGTCACCTTGTTCAACTACATCGGCTACCGCCTGCTGGCCGAGCCCTACCACATGAACCAGGCACTGGTCGGCTTGCTGTCGGTGGTCTACCTGTCAGGCATCTACAGTTCGGCACAGGTCGGCGCCCTGGCGGACAAACTGGGCCGGCGCAAGGTGTTCTGGGCCAGCATCGTGGTAATGGCGAGTGGCTTGCTGATGACACTGGCCAGTCCACTGGTGATGGTGATCGTGGGCATGCTGGTGTTCACCTTCGGCTTCTTTGGTGCGCACTCGGTGGCCAGCAGCTGGATCGGCCGCCGGGCGCTGAAGGCCAAGGGACAGGCGTCGTCGCTATACCTGTTCTGCTACTACGCCGGCTCCAGCGTGGCCGGTACGGCGGGCGGAGTGTTCTGGCACCAGTGGGGCTGGAACGGGATCGGGCTGTTCATTGGCAGCTTGCTGGCGGCGGCATTGCTGGTGGCGTTGCACTTGAGCAAGCTACCACCCAAAACGGTGTGATGCATTCGTGGGCACGCCCGCGCCCACAACCTGCGGGAGCGGGCGTGCCCACGAAGAGGCCATCAGATCAGTTGATGATCTCGACAATATCCACATCCACTTCCCGGCTCATCAGGTGCTTTTCCACCTCACCGGTCAGCTTCACCTTGGTCTTGTCGTTGAACGGCGTCGGCGGCAGGTCCTCATCGTCGATCTCGACAGTGATGGTGCCGGTGTTGTCCTTGAACTCGTACTTGTCGTCGTTGTTGATCTTCTTGGTCACGAACCCCTGCAGTACAACCGGGGTGTCATCGGCAGCGTCATTGGCGGCGGCAACAGTGGTTACCGACTGGGCGCCAGGGCCGGTGTAGCCAGCGGCAAATGCGCCAGTGCTGAACAAGGGGGCGAAGATGAGGGCGAGATAACGGATTTTCATGATAATCGGGTCCTGTTTCGGTTTCGATGGGACCAGATTAGCGACGATCGCTGAATTCAAACTTAACGTACAAAAAACCCGGCATCGAAGCCGGGTTTACTGTGCAATGCATCAAGTCACTGGTGGTACTGCGCCGACAGTTCGTGCACGGCGTTGATGAATGCACCCGCATGTTCCGGGTCAACTTCCGGCGTGATGCCGTGGCCGAGGTTGAATACATGGCCGGTGCCGTGGCCATAACTGGCCAGGATGCGCGCCACCTCCTTGCGGATGGCCTCGGGCTTGGCGTACAACACGGTCGGGTCCATGTTGCCTTGCAAGGCTACTTTGTCACCCACGCGGCGACGGGCATCGCCGATCTCGCAGGTCCAGTCCAGGCCCAGCGCGTCGGCACCTGCGTCGGCGATGCTTTCCAGCCACAAGCCGCCATTCTTGGTGAACAGGATCACCGGCACCTTGCGCCCCTCATGCTCGCGGATCAGGCCGCTGACGATCTTGCGCATGTAGGCCAGTGAGAACTCCTGGTAGGCTGCCGCCGACAGGTTGCCGCCCCAGGTGTCGAAGATCTGTACGGCCTGGGCGCCGGCCAGGATCTGGCCGTTCAGGTAGCTGGTGACCGACTGGGCCAGCTTGTCCAGCAGCATGTGCAGGGCTTGCGGGTTGTCGTAGGCCATGGCCTTGGTCTTGCGGAAGTCCTTCGACGAGCCGCCTTCGACCATGTAGGTGGCCAGGGTCCACGGGCTGCCGGAGAAGCCGATCAGCGGCACACGACCATTGAGCTCACGGCGAATGGTGCTGACCGCGTCCATCACGTAGCCAAGGTCTTTCTGTGGGTCCGGGACTGGCAGCGCTTCGATGTCGGCGGGGGTACTGATGACCTTCTTGAAACGCGGGCCTTCGCCGGTTTCGAAGTACAGACCCAGGCCCATGGCGTCGGGGATGGTGAGGATGTCCGAGAACAGGATCGCCGCGTCCAGCGGGTAGCGGTCCAGCGGCTGCAGGGTGACCTCGCAGGCGAACTGCGGGTTCATGCACAGGCTCATGAAGTCACCGGCCTTGGCGCGGCTGGCGCGGTACTCCGGCAGGTAGCGGCCGGCCTGGCGCATCATCCACACCGGGGTGACGTCTACGGGTTGCTTGAGCAGAGCACGCAGGAAACGATCGTTCTTCAGGGCAGTCATGTCGGCATCCGGAAAAATAGTGCGGGCATTTTCTCAGACACCAGCGCAAAAGGCACGGCCATGGCCATGTGTTTTGTCTATTGGATGCCACAGATCAAGCGTTTTTGTATACAAAAGCTTCGCGGGCATGTCCGCTCCCACAGGTTCTGCGCTTAAACCTGCGGGAGCGGGCATGCCCGCGAATAGGTCGCCAATCAGACTTCGAGGTAGTCGAGGATACCCTCGGCGGCCGTACGCCCTTCGAAGATCGCAGTCACCACCAGGTCCGAACCACGCACCATGTCGCCACCGGCGAACACTTTCGGGTTGCTGGTCTGGTGCTTGAACTGGCCCTTCTCCGGGGCAACCACACGGCCCTGGCTGTCCAGTTGAATACCATGCTGCTCAAACCACGGCGCGGGGCTCGGGCGGAAGCCGAAGGCGATCACCACGGCATCTGCCGGCAGGATCTCTTCGGAGCCCGGGATGGGCTCAGGGCTGCGGCGGCCACGGGCATCAGGCTCGCCCAGGCGGGTCTCGACCACTTTGACGCCTTCGACCCTGTCCTCACCCACAATGGCAATGGGCTGGCGGTTGTAGAGGAACTTCACGCCCTCTTCCTTGGCGTTCTTCACCTCTTTGCGCGAACCCGGCATGTTGGCTTCGTCACGACGATAAGCACAGGTCACCGCCTTGGCGCCCTGACGGATCGAGGTACGGTTGCAGTCCATCGCGGTGTCACCACCGCCCAGCACCACCACTTTCTTGCCCTGCATGTCGACGAAGTCTTCCGGCGACTTCTCGAAGCCCAGGTTGCGGTTGACGTTGGCGATCAGGAAGTCCAGTGCGTCATGCACGCCCGGCAGGTCTTCACCCGGGAAGCCACCCTTCATGTAGGTGTAGGTACCCATGCCCATGAACACTGCATCGTACTCGGCGAGCAGCTGTTCCATGGTCACGTCCTTGCCCACCTCGGTGTTCAGGCGGAACTCGATACCCATGCCGGTGAAGACTTCGCGGCGGTTGCTGAGCACGGTCTTTTCCAGCTTGAACTCGGGGATGCCAAAGGTCAGCAGGCCGCCGATTTCCGGGTTCTTGTCGAACACCACCGGGGTTACCCCAGCGCGCACCAGCACGTCGGCGCAGCCCAGGCCCGCCGGGCCGGCGCCGATGATGGCGACGCGTTTGCCGGTTGGCTTGACCTTGGACATGTCCGGACGCCAGCCCATGGCGAAGGCGGTGTCGGTGATGTACTTCTCCACCGAGCCGATGGTCACCGCGCCGAAGCCGTCGTTCAGGGTACAGGCCCCTTCGCACAGGCGGTCTTGCGGGCAAACACGGCCGCATACTTCCGGCAGGGTGTTGGTCTGGTGCGACAGCTCCGCCGCGGCCAGGATGTTGCCTTCGGAGACCAGCTTCAACCAGTTGGGGATGAAGTTGTGTACCGGGCACTTCCACTCGCAATACGGATTACCGCAGCCCAGGCAGCGGTGCGCCTGCTCTACGGACTGCTGCGGCTTGAACGGTTCGTAGATTTCCACGAACTCCTTCTTGCGCTGGCGCAGCAGCTTTTTTTTCGGGTCCTTTCGGCCCACTTCGATGAACTGGAAGTCGTTGTTCAGACGTTCAGCCATTTTTCAAAACCTCTTTACAGCAGCTGCAAGCTACAAGCTGCAAGCCGCAAGACGATCACTTAAGCCGGGCAAACCTCGAACTGCCATTTACTTGCAGCTCGGGGCTTGCCACTTGCAGCTGTTTTTACTGCGGGTTGGCACGGGTGCTGGACAGCAGTTGCTTCAGGTTGGCTGCCTTCGGCTTGACCAGCCAGAAGCGCCGCACGTAGTCGTCCAGGTTCTCCGAGAGCTCACGCCCCCACTCGCTGCCGGTCTCATCCACATACTCGGCAAGGACACGCGCCAGGTGGCTACGGTAGGCCTCCATCGCTTCGCCACTGATACGCTGGATTTCCACCAGCTCGTGGTTGAGCTTGTCGACGAAGCTATTGTCCATGTCGAGCACGTAGGCAAAGCCGCCAGTCATGCCAGAACCGAAGTTGTAACCGGTCTTGCCCAGAATGCAGACAAAGCCACCGGTCATGTATTCACAGCAGTGATCGCCAGTGCCCTCGACAACAGCATGGGCGCCGGAGTTACGAACAGCGAAGCGCTCGCCCGCAGTACCTGCGGCAAACAACTTGCCGCCAGTGGCACCGTACAGGCAGGTGTTGCCGACGATGGCGCTGTGCTGGGTTTCGAACGGGCTGCCGGCTGGCGGCACGATGGTGACCTTGCCACCGGTCATGCCTTTGCCGACGTAATCGTTGGCGTCGCCTTCCAGGTGCAGGTTCAGTCCACCGGCGTTCCACACGCCAAAGCTCTGGCCCGCAGTACCCTTGAAGCGGAAGGTGATCGGCGCCGCGGCCATGCCCTGGTTGCCGTGCAGACGGGCGATTTCGCCCGACACACGCGCACCAATGGAGCGGTCGCAGTTGCAGATGTCGAGGCTGAACTCGCCGCCCGCCTGGTCGCGGATGGCCGGCATGGCCATATCAACCATCTTCTCGGCCAACTCGCCCAGGTCGAACGGCGGGTTCTTGTCGACCTCGCAGAACTGCGGTTTGTCCGCCGGAATGTGCGAGCTGCCCAGCAGCGGCGACAGGTCCAGGTACTGCTGGCGTTCGGTGTCACCTGGCAGCACATCGAGCAGGTCGGTACGGCCGATCAGTTCACCAAGGCTGCGCACGCCCAGCTTGGCCAACCACTCGCGGGTTTCTTCGGCGACGAAGGTGAAGAAGTTGATCACCATGTCGACGGTGCCGATGTAGTGGTCCTTGCGCAGCTTGTCGTTCTGGGTGGCCACGCCGGTGGCGCAGTTGTTCAGGTGGCAGATGCGCAGGTACTTGCAGCCCAGGGCAATCATTGGCGCGGTACCAAAGCCGAAGCTTTCGGCACCGAGGATGGCCGCCTTGATCACGTCCAGGCCGGTTTTCAGGCCGCCGTCGGTCTGCACACGCACCTTGCCGCGCAGGTCGTTGCCGCGCAGGGTCTGGTGGGTTTCCGCCAGGCCCAGCTCCCAAGGGGCGCCGGCATACTTGATCGAGGTCAGCGGCGAAGCACCGGTACCACCGTCGTAACCGGAGATGGTAATCAGGTCTGCATAGGCCTTGGCCACACCAGCGGCGATGGTGCCCACGCCCGCTTCGGCTACCAGCTTGACCGATACCAGCGCCTGCGGGTTGACCTGTTTGAGGTCGTAGATTAGCTGGGCCAGATCTTCGATCGAGTAGATGTCGTGGTGTGGAGGTGGCGAGATCAGGGTCACGCCAGGCACCGCATAACGCAGCTTGGCGATCAGGCCGTTGACCTTTCCGCCCGGCAACTGGCCGCCCTCACCGGGCTTGGCGCCCTGGGCAACCTTGATCTGCAGCACTTCGGCGTTGACCAGGTACTCCGGAGTCACACCAAAACGGCCGGTGGCCACCTGCTTGATCTTCGAACTCTTGATGGTGCCATAGCGCGACGGGTCTTCGCCGCCTTCACCAGAGTTGGAGCGGGCGCCCAGGCGGTTCATGGCCTCGGCCAGCGCTTCGTGAGCTTCCGGCGACAGTGCACCCAGCGAGATCCCCGCCGAGTCAAAGCGCTTGAGAATCGCCTCCAGCGGCTCGATCTGCTCCAGCGCCAGCGGCTGGTCGGCCACCTTCACTTTGAGCAAGTCACGGATCATCGACACCGGGCGCTGGTCCACCAGCGTGGTGTATTCCTTGAACTTGGCGTAGTCGCCCTGCTGCACGGCCGCTTGCAGGGTGTTGACCACGTCCGGGTTGTAGGCGTGGTATTCGCCACCGTGGACGAACTTCAGCAGGCCACCTTGCTGGATCGGCTTGCGCGCGCTCCAGGCTTCGGCCGCCAGCAGCTTCTGGTCGTTTTCCAGGTCTTCGAAGCGCGCACCCTTGATGCGGCTGGACACGCCCTTGAAGCTCAGGCCTACCACTTCCTCGGCCAGGCCGATGGCTTCGAACAGCTGTGCACCGCGGTACGAGGCGATGGTGGAGATCCCCATCTTCGACAGGATCTTCAGCAGGCCCTTGGAAATACCCTTGCGGTAGTACTTGAACACTTCGTCCAGGTCGCCCAGCACTTCGCCGGTACGGATCAGGTCAGCCAGTACTTCATACGCCAGGTACGGGTAAACGGCCGAGGCACCGAAGCCCAGCAGCACGGCGAAGTGATGCGGATCACGGGCGGTAGCGGTTTCCACCAGGATGTTGCTGTCGCAACGCAGACCCTGTTCGGTCAGGCGGTGATGCACGGCACCAACGGCCAGCGACGCGTGCACCGGCAGCTTGCCCGGGGCGATATAACGGTCGCTCAGCACCAGCTGGGTCTTGCCCCCACGCACAGCTTCTTCGGCCTGGTCGGCAATGTTGCGGATGGCCGCTTCCAGGCCGACGCTCTGCTCATAGTTGAGGTCGATCAGCTGGCGGTCGAAGCCTTCGCGCTCCAGGTTCATCAGCGAACGCCACTTGGCAGGCGAGATGACCGGCGAGCTTAGGATTACCCGCGAAGCGTGCTCCGGGGACTCCTGGAAGATGTTGCGCTCGGCACCCAGGCAGATTTCCAGCGACATCACGATCGCTTCGCGCAGCGGGTCGATCGGCGGGTTGGTCACCTGAGCGAACTGCTGGCGGAAGAAATCGTACGGCGAACGCACGCGCTGCGACAGCACGGCCATCGGCGTGTCGTCACCCATCGAACCAACGGCTTCCTGGCCCTGCTCACCCAACGGGCGCAGCACCTGGTCACGCTCTTCGAAGGTAACCTGGAACATCTTCATGTATTGCTTGAGCTGGTCAGCGTCGTAGCTGGCCACGCCCTGGTCGTCGGTCAGTGTCGCCTGGATACGCGTAGCGTGCTGACGCAACCAGCGCTTGTATGGGTGCCGCGACTTCAGGCGGTTGTCGATGGCGTCGGTGTCGAGAATCTGGCCGGTTTCGGTGTCCACGGCAAGGATCTGGCCCGGGCCGACACGGCCCTTGGCCAGCACTTCCTCAGGCTGATAGCCCCATACGCCGATTTCCGAGGCGATGGTGATGTAGCCATTGGTGGTGGTCACCCAGCGCGCCGGGCGCAGACCGTTACGGTCGAGCAGGCACACCGCGTGGCGGCCTTCGGTCATGACGATACCGGCCGGACCATCCCACGGCTCCATGTGCATGGAGTTGTATTCGTAGAAGGCGCGCAGGTCGGCGTCCATGGTCTCGACGTTCTGCCATGCTGGCGGTACCAGCATGCGCACGCCGCGGAACAGGTCGATGCCACCGGTAACCATCAGCTCCAGCATGTTGTCCATGCTCGACGAGTCGGAACCGACGCGGTTGACCAGCGGGCCGAGCTCTTCGAGGTCGGGGATCTGGTCGTTGGCGAACTTGGTGCGACGAGCCACGGCCCAGTTGCGGTTGCCGGTGATGGTGTTGATCTCGCCGTTGTGGGCGAGGAAGCGGAACGGCTGCGCCAGCGGCCATTTTGGCAGGGTGTTGGTGGAGAAGCGCTGGTGGAACACGCAGATCGCGGTTTGCAGGCGCTCGTCACCCAGGTCTGGGTAAAACGCCGCGAGATCGCGCGGCATCATCAGGCCTTTGTAGATGATGGTCTTGTGCGAGAAGCTGCAGATGTAGTGGTCGACGTCATGGGCGTTGGCCACCGACGAACGACGACGGGCACTGAACAGCTTGATGGCGAACTCCTGGTCACTCAGGCCTTCACCGCCAATGAACACCTGCTCGATCTGCGGCAGGCGCTCCAGGGCCAGGCGGCCGAGTACACTAGTGTCGATCGGCACCTTGCGCCAACCGACCAGTTTCAGGCCGGCGGCGAGGATCTCGCGGTCCATGTTGGCGCGGGCAGCTTCGGCTTTGACCGGGTCCTGGTTGAAGAACACCATGCCGACGGCGTACTGCTTGGGCAGCTCGACAGCGAAGTGCTCCTGGGCCACGGCTCGCAGGAACTGATCGGGCTTCTGCATGAGCAGACCGCAACCGTCACCGGTCTTGCCGTCGGCATTGATGCCGCCGCGGTGGGTCATGCACGTCAACGCCTGCATGGCAGTTTGCAGAAGGTGGTGGCTCGGCACGCCCGTCATATGGGCGATCAGGCCAAAACCACAGTTGTCCTTGAATTCTTCGGGATGGTACAGACCTGTTTTCATAGACACATTCTCACCAGGTTCACCTCTCAACGGAGGTAAATCTCTTTTTTAACAACCACTTACCATCCACGCCGATCAAACGCCAGCTTTTTTGCGGTGGTCATGGAAAACCATTGTTGCACAGCGACAGCGATGCCCACAAATTTTCATGTCTCGGCATTGAAAATTTATGTCGCAATTTTGAATGTTTTTGCGCCATGCGCCGTGATAGCGGCTTGACTCGAGTCTGAAGCGTTTCAGCCATGACTGCAACTAGGGGCTTGTGGCCGGCAGTCCGGGACAGAAAAGCCTGCCGCGCTCGGGCGCAGCAGGCTAGTCGAAAGCTAGAATTCGCTTAGCTACTGGGCGGCGGGGTGATGCCGCCCGGAAGGTATCAGCGGGCCGCGGCCAGCTCTTGTTGGACGCTGGCGACGGTACGTGGCCAAGGTTTACCAGCCTGGACCTTCGCTGGCAAGTTCTTGATTGCCGCAACCGCTGCGTCACGGTTGGCGAAACTGCCGTAAGTCACGACGTACAGGGGCTTGCCCTGCAGGGTTTTCTTGAAGTAGCGATAGTCGCCACCCTGGGCCTTGACGTAAGCCTGGGCCGACGCTTCGGAGCTGGTTCCGAGGATCTGCACCACATAGTTGCCAGGCTTCTGCCCGGCATACCAGCCACCATTACCAGCGCTAGCGGCGGCTGGTTTTTCGGCAGCTTTGGGGGCCGGCTTGGCCACGGCGACCTGGGTCGGCGCTGGTGCTGGCTTTACAGGTGCAACCGGCTTGACGGGCTGGGTTGCGACAGGCTTCGGCGCAGGCGCAACCGGCTGGGCAGGCGCCGGGCCAGCCGGCACACCTTGTGGCGGGGCGATGGTGGTCACGGTAGGTGGCGGGTTGCCAGGCTGCAGCGCGGTGTCGCCAGCCGGGCTTCCCTCTTCACCCTCGCCCATGCCTGCGGCTTGGGCCAGCGGTTCGCGCATCACCGGCTGCGACTGGCCAACCAGAGGCAGCGGCATTGGCTGGGAAGAGCCAGAGAACTCGATGGCAGCGCCCTGCTTGCCATCGCCCAGCGGCAACTGGGCTTGGGCGGCCGGCGCTTCGGCAGGGGCCTTGTCGCCTTTCTTGGGCATCAATACCGCGGCCGCAACGGCAACCACGACCACAGCGGACAACGCGAGTACATGTTTTGTAGGCATCTTGAACCCCATGGTTGGTCGCTTGGCCGTCGAGCGGCTGGCGATCATGGTTTCGATCAAAGTGTCACGGGCGACCTGATTGATGTTGCCAGGCCAGCCGTCGGAGTTTTCATGGATATCGGCGATCTGTTCACGGCTGAACACCTCGATGCCCCGGCCTGCCCCTTCCAGGCGCTGCTCCAGATACTCGCGGGTTTCTTCTTCACTGTAGGGCGCAAGCTCGATGATGTGGAACCGCTCTTCCTCGACATTGAGCTCGTCCAGCCCGGCAATCAGCGATGGCTCACCGAACAGAAACACGTGCGGACGCCCTTCAGGTACCCCCGCCGCCAATTCCAGCAACGCTTGGAGTGCAGACTCGTCGAGTTGTTCCGCATCGTCCACCAGCAAATACACTTCCTGCCCGGTCAGTGCCAGTTGCACCACCTTCGACAGGATCGCCTGCACCTCGGGCTGGGCGACACCCAACTCCTGCGCGACCTGCGCGAGCATACTGGAGGCATCGCTGGCGCTGCGGGCTGACACCACCACACTTTGCACAGCCTGCTTGTTGGTACTGGCCACCAGGGCCTGGCGCAGCAGCGACTTGCCGCTGCCCAATGGGCCACTGACCACCAGCATCAACTGGCTATAGCGCGCCAGGTGGTGCAGTTGGCCAAGCACGGGCTTGCGCTGGGCCGGGAAGAACTTGAAGCCAGGTACGCGGGGCGCGAACGGATCATGGCTCAACTGGTAATGGTCGAGAAAGGCCTCATCGGCATGCAAACTTGTCATTGCGCTGTCACAACCTCAAAGCTGGGCCACGATCGCGCGGTAATCCGCCGACAGCGTGGCCTGGAGAATCTCTTTCGAATAGTCGTCGGTCACCACGGCCTCGCCCATCTGGCGCAGCAGCACCAGACGCAAACGGCCGTCGAGCACCTTCTTGTCGACCGCCATGTGCTCCATGAAATGCGCCGGGGTCATTTCCTGTGGTGGCACCACCGGCAAACCTGCGTCCTGCAACAGGCGGATCCCACGATCGCGCTCAGCCTGATCGATCCAGCCAAGGCGCATGGACATTTCCAGAGCCATCACTGTGCCCGCCGCCACGGCTTCGCCGTGCAGCCACACGCCATAGCCCATATGGGTTTCGATAGCATGCCCAAAGGTATGCCCCAGGTTCAGCGTGGCCCGTACGCCAGACTCGCGCTCGTCGGCCCCCACCACTGCAGCCTTGGCCGCGCAAGAACGGCGGATGGCCTCGGTCAGGGCTGCCGAATCGAGGGCACGCAGTGCCTGCATATTGTCTTCGAGCCAGGCGAGGAACGGCTTGTCGCAAATCAGCCCGTACTTGATCACTTCAGCCAGGCCTGCAGACAGCTCGCGCGCTGGCAGGGTCTTGAGGCTGGTGGTATCGATCAGCACCGCATTGGGCTGATAGAAAGCACCGACCATGTTCTTGCCCAGCGGATGATTGATGCCGGTCTTGCCACCCACGGAAGAGTCGACCTGAGACAACAGGGTAGTCGGCACCTGGATGAAGTCGACGCCGCGCTGGTAGCAGGCGGCAGCGAAACCAGCCATGTCACCAATCACGCCCCCACCCAGAGCGACCACAGTCGTACGACGATCATGGCGGGCTGTCAGCAGGCCATCGAAGATCAGTTGCAATGTTTCCCAGTTCTTGTGGGCTTCACCATCGGGCAACACCACTGGCAGTACCGAGTAGGCACCGAGGGCCTTGCTCAGGCGTTCGAGATACAGCGGCGCGACGGTCTCGTTGGAAACGATGGCAACCTGCCGACCCGCGATGTGCGGTGCCAGCAGCTCGGGCTGGTCCAGCAGGCCTTCGCCAATGTAGATCGGGTAGCTACGCTCGCCCAGGTCGACCTTTAGTGTCTGCATGTATCCCCACAATGTACTTGGGCGCGGCGCCATCCGGCGACCTGCGCGATAACGTTGAGCCTCGCCTCGGCGCTGGAAGCCGAGAATAGTCCCGGGTTAACGGGGCGGCAACTGCTGCAAGCGCTCGAGAATATCGATCACCACCATGCGTGGTGGCCGCTCGTCGGTTTCAACCACCAGGTCGGCGATCTCGCGGTAGAGCGGGTCACGGGTTTCCAGCAAGGTGCGCAAGGTCGCCTCGGGATTGGCCGTGCGCAGCAGCGGGCGATTGCGGTCGCGCGCAGTGCGACCGACTTGCTGCTCGACCGAAGCATGCAGGTAGATCACCCGGCCACCCTGATGCAGCGCCCGGCGGTTAGCCTCTCGCATCACCGCGCCACCGCCGGTGGCCAGAACCACACCGTCGAGCGCGCACAGCTCGGCGATCATCGCTTGCTCGCGATCACGGAAACCCGGCTCGCCTTCCTTGTCGAAAATCCACGGGATGTTTGCGCCGCATCGCAGTTCGATTTCCTTATCGGAATCCTTGAACAGCAGGCGCAGCTCTTTGGCCAACAGGCGTCCGATGGTGCTTTTACCAGCGCCCATGGGCCCCACAAGTATCAAATTTCGCACAGAATCAACGACTCACAGCAATCGCCTGGTCACTCATGATACGCGGAGTCAGGAAGACCAGCAGCTCGGATTTTTTCTCTTGTAATGCATCGCGTCGAAACAGCCGCCCAACATACGGCAGATCGCCGAAAAATGGCACCTTGTCGACTACATTGTTTTGCGAAGTCGAGTAGACGCCACCGATCACGATCGTTTCGCCGTCAGCCACACGAACCTTGGCATTGACCTCGTTCTTGCGGATCGGCGGTACGTTGTTCAAGGCATTGACGTAATCCGGCTCGTCCTTGGTCACCCTGACGGTCATGATCACCTTGTTGTCCGGAGTGATCTGTGGCGTTACTTCCAGCGACAGCGAGGCTTCGCGAAACGATACCGAGGTAGCGCCGCTTTGGCTCGTTTCCTGGTAAGGCACCTCGGTACCCTTGAGGATCCTCGCCGTTTCCTTGTCAGCCGTGACCACCTTGGGCTGCGAAATGATTTCGCCGTTGCCGCTTTTTTCCATGGCACTGAGTTCCAGGTCCAGCAACACGTCACCGCGCAACAAACCAAGACCGATACTGCTGCCGGCACGCTCCAGGCCGAGGTCGACGAACAGTTCCTTGCCAGGCCGCAGCTTCTCGCCGTACAGCGGCCCACCCCAGCGTACCCCCAGGCTTTTCTCGTAATCGACGTTAGCCTCGACGATACGCGCCTCGATCGCTACCTGGCGCACCGGCACATCCAACTGCGCCACCAACTGGCGCAACTCGGTCAGGCGCTCAGCGGGCAGATACACCACCAGCGTATTGGTGCGCTCATCGACACTCAGGCTACCCGTGGGGATGCCGTCACCCTCCAGACTTGTCTGCAGCAACTGCGCCAAATCGGCGGCCTTGGCGTGGTGAATGGGCAGCAGCTCCCGACGCAGTGGCTGCAGGTGCCCATCCAGCACCTGACTCACACGGGCGTCTGCTGATTGCGTGGCAAACTCGGCTGCAGGCGCCACCAACAGCACATTGCCCTCCTGACGCCGGGACAGGCCCTTGCTGCGCAGCACCAGATCAAGCGCCTGATCCCACGGCACATCCTGCAAACGCAAAGTGACACTGCCTTGTACTGCATCACTGGCGACCAGGTTGACGCCGGCGTAGTCAGCCAGCACCTGCAGCACTGCTCGCACCTCAACATCCTGGAAGTTCAGCGACAGGGGCTCACCCTGATAAGGCGTCGCCGAAGCCAACGGGATCGACAACAGGGTTGCCAGCAGGTATTTCATCCATGTTCTCATTCGGGTCCGAGGCCTCCTTGCCCAGGCGCTTGGCGAGGGTGATGAACGCTGTGCGCTCGTGCCATACCCCCGCCATGAACAGCCGCTCACGCACTTCGACCTGGCGTTGGTCTATATGCATCACTACCCCCTGATCGCGCCCTACCCGGTCACCCGGACGCACGCGATAAAGCTTGCCAGCCGCCATCAGCAGTGCCTCGCGCGCCGTCCCGCGCGCCAGGCTGCCGACCATTTCCAGCTGCGCCAACGGCACGCCGACCAGACCGGCGCTGGCCACTCGTGCCGCAGCGGGAGCAAACGGATCCACTTCAGGTGCAGCCATTGCGGCCCTTGCCGGCAGGTGCGCCAGCATTGCAGGTGCCTTCATGGGCGTAGCCGCGTGATAGGCATCAACCCGCAACTGCAGACGCAACAACCCAGGCTGGCGATCAACGGCTGCCAGACTCATGTCACTGCTGCGCAGAACCCGTGCCTGGCCTAACCAGTCGTCCAGCCACAACCGCAAGGCCGGATAACGCCCTACCACTTGCACCACCAGCGGTACCTTGCTGAACCCGGCCTGTTGTTCGCCCTCACCTACATCGAGGCGCTCGACAAGCAAGCCATGCGCATGCCCCGACACTGCCAGCCGCTCAAGCAGGTCGCTCATGCTCTCCCCGGCAGCCAGATACCAGTACGCCTCTTGCAACCGCTGCTCGACAAGCACCACTAAAGCCTTCAGCCGCTCCAGTTCTGCCAACTGCGATGCACTGGCTGCCTGCAGCTGGCTCAGCTCGACATGCCTGGCATCCTCACGCGCCTGCTGCTGTAACAGTGGGGGCAGGCGTATCGCGCAGCCGAGGCCGAACAGCACAACAGCTACCAGCACTGGCGCCAACCGTCGGAAGCGGCCTGAGCGCTCGACCACCGCCAGCCAAGCGAGCATCTGTGCTGCACTCACGACCAAAACGCCGCAACGCGAGCGGTCAGCAAAAACTCATCGCCGTCCGGCAGGCTCTTGATGCGCTTGAGTTCCAGATCGAGCAAAACGTTCGAGCGGTTCAAATCGCGCATGAACTGCGCAACCACAGCACCGGACGCAGCCACCCCAGTCATTTGCAAGCGGCCACTATCAAGGCTCAGGTCTAGTAGCTGCACACCTTCAGGCAGCGCCCCTTCAAGGTCGGCGAACACACCGGCCAATACATCCTGATGGGCACGCAGGCCTTCCAAAGCCACCGCACGGGCAAGTAACGCTTCATGCTGTGCACGTACCTCGACCAGCGGCTGCAACTGCTCACCCAGTACGCCAAGGGTCGCTTGGCGCTGGGTATTGGCCAACACCTGCTGCTGCCCGCGTTGGCGGGCCAGCTGATCGACCAGCATCACCGCGCAAAAAGCCAACAGTGCGCCAGCAACCAGCTGGCCTCGAAAGCGCCGCAGCGCCGCCTGACGCTGCCGTTCGCGCCAGGGCAGAAGGTTCAGCCGCATCATGGGCGCAACCCTCCCATGGCCAAGGCGCAGGCCAGAAGCATCGACCCATCGACATGTTCAAGCCCTGCCAGCCCAGGCAGGTACGTGCACGGCACATTCAGCCGGCTGCCAAGGCCTTGCAGCCAGCCCGGATTGATCGATGAGCTGCTGGCAACCCACAACCCCGCGGGCAGGCTCTGCCCGGCAAGCAAAGCCTGCAGGCGCTCTGGCCATTGCCCGCTCATGTCCGGGCCAGCCGTTTGCAGTTCAAAGCGCTGGTACGCCCTGCCCGGCTGCCAGTCATGAAGGGTCACGCTGCGGGCTTCGACACGCAGCAGTGCTGCTCCCTCAAGGCCGCCCCGTGGCAACATGCGGCACAAGGCAATGTTGTCGACCTCGACGGCTTCCAACTGCAAACCCGCCTCCTCGACGACGGCTTCGAGTGACGCCAGCGCACTCTGCCGACAGGCAGCAACCATCACCTCGGAACAATCTGGCTGGTCATGGGAAGCCCCCATGACCTGAAAGTCCAGGGCCAGGTCTTCCAGCGGGAACGGAAACAGCCGCTCTGCATCGGCTAGCAACTGCGCCTCCAACTGTGCCCCATCCTCCTCCACGGGCAGATGGCACAACTTGCAGATAACCTGACTCGCCGGCAGCGCCAGCGCCACCCGGCGTTGCCTGATGCCGCTGCGCCGATAAGCTCGCTGCAGCGCAGCCACCACCACTTCAGGCTTTGCGACCCAGTCATCGGCCAGCGGCGTCTGAAACAGCTCTTGTGCCGACCCCATTACACGGCAGCGCCGATTGCGCTGCTGCAGTTGCATTATCCGAACGGCGTCGGGCGTGATTTCCACCCCCACGAGTGAACCGGCATCCTTGCCGAAGCGTCCAAGCATGGCGACTCCTTTGCTGTCTGTTGCAGCTGCCAAGCGCAGCCACCTGTCGCAACCCCGCGGCAACACTGGGCCGGAGCTACTCATCGAGTCGACGGGTAGCCTGGCCGGTCACCCGGAGAGGCGAAAAATGCTTATAATGCCCAGCGTTTTTTGGTCCACCGGACCTGCGTGCAATCCACTCCCAACCTGGACACCGAAAAGCCTTGATACGTCTGCTGAAGTTCTTCTGGTGGTCTTCCGTCGCAGTCATCTGCGCGCTCGCACTCGGTGTGAGCGGTGCGTTTCTGTATCTTAGCCCCAGCCTGCCCTCGGTCGAGTCCCTCAGAAGCATCCAGTTGCAGATCCCCCTCAGGGTGTACAGCAGCGATGGCAAGCTGATTGCCGAATTCGGCGAAATGCGCCGCTCGCCGATCCGCTTCGCGGATATTCCCCCACAATTCATTCAGGCGCTGCTGTCAGCCGAGGACGACAATTTCCTCAACCATTACGGTGTCGACCCCGGCAGCCTGATGCGAGCCGCGACCCAACTGGTGAAAACCGGTCATATCCAGACCGGCGGTAGCACCATCACCATGCAGGTGGCGAAGAACTTCTTCCTCACCAGCGAGCGCAGCTTCTCACGCAAGACCAACGAAATCCTGCTGGCCCTGCAGATCGAGCGTGAGCTGACCAAGGACGAAATCCTTGAGCTGTACGTGAACAAGATCTACCTGGGCAACCGCGCCTACGGTATCGATGCAGCTGCACAGGTGTACTACGGCAAGTCCATCCGTGACGTGAGCCTGGCGCAGATGGCGATGATCGCGGGCCTGCCCAAGGCACCGTCACGCTTCAACCCGCTGGCCAACCCGGTGCGTGCCAAAGAGCGCCGCGACTGGATCCTCGGGCGCATGTACAAGCTGGGCAAGATCGACGAGGCCAGCTACCAGGCCGCCCTGGCCGAGCCGCTCAACGCCAGCTACCACGTGCCGACGCCTGAGGTGAATGCCCCGTACATCGCTGAAATGGCACGCGCGGAAATGGTCGGCCGCTACGGCAGCGACGCCTACACCGAAGGCTTCCGCGTCACGACCACCGTGCCTAGCGACATGCAGGAAATGGCCAACAAGGCCGTCCTCAAAGGGCTCTCCGATTACGACGAGCGCCACGGCTATCGTGGCCCTGAAGCACGTTTCCCGGGCCGCACCCCGGCAGCCTGGCTGAAGGAGCTGGGCAAGCAACGCACCCTTGGCGGCCTGGAGCCAGCCATTGTCACCCAGGTGGAACAAACCGGCCTCAAGGTGCTGACCCGTGACGGCCAAGAGGCGCAAGTTGCCTGGGACACCATGAAATGGGCGCGTCCGTTCATCAACAACAACGCCCAGGGCCGCGCACCGCAATCGCCGGCCGACGTGGCCCAGGTCGGTGACCTGGTGCGCCTGCAACGCCTCGAAGATGGCACGCTGAAGTTCAGCCAGGTACCCGCTGCGCAAAGCGCCCTGGTCACCCTCGACCCGAACAGCGGCGCCATCCGCGCCCTGGTTGGCGGTTTCTCGTTCGAGCAGAGCAACTACAACCGCGCCGTGCAGGCCAAGCGCCAACCGGGCTCAAGCTTCAAGCCATTCGTCTACAGCGCCGCGCTGGACAGCGGCTACACCGCTTCCAGCCTGGTCAACGATGCGCCGATCGTGTTCGTTGACGAGTCGGTGGATAAAGTGTGGCGACCGAAGAATGACAACAACACCTTCCTCGGCCCTATCCGCATGCGCGAGGCGCTGTACAAGTCGCGTAACCTGGTGTCGATCCGCCTGCTGCAAGCCATGGGCGTGGACCGCACCATCGACTACATCGCCAAGTTCGGCTTCAACAAACAGGACCTGCCGCGCAACCTGTCGCTGGCCCTGGGCACCGCTACCCTGACCCCGATGGAAATTGCCACCGGCTGGAGTACCTTTGCCAACGGTGGCTACAAGATCACCCCGTACCTGATCGACCGCATCGAAAGCCGCAGCGGCGAGACACTGTTCACCGCCAACCCGGCCCGCGTACCGCAAGGTGCCGAAGATCAGGCGGGCCTGGCCGCCCCCGAGCAGCCGATCAGCACTGCGGCTATGCCAGGCGAGGCACCTGCTGCCTTCAGCCAGATGGCCACGGCGCCGCAAGCGCCGGCAGTGGCCGAACAAATCATCGACGGGCGTACCACCTACATCCTCACCAGCATGCTGCAGGACGTGATCAAGCGCGGCACCGGCCGCCGGGCGCTGGCCCTGGGCCGCACCGACCTGGCGGGCAAGACGGGGACCACCAACGAATCCAAGGACGCCTGGTTCTCCGGTTACAACGCCGATTACGTGACTACCGTTTGGGTCGGCTTCGACCAGCCGGAAACCCTCGGCCGCCGCGAATATGGTGGGACTGCGGCACTGCCAATCTGGATGAGCTTCATGGGCGCGGCGCTCAAGGACAAGCCTGCGCATGCCCCGGCAGAGCCGGAAGGCATTCTCAGCTTGCGCGTCGACCCGGTCAGCGGTCGAGCCGCATCGCCGAGCACACCGAATGCCTACTTCGAGCTGTTCAAAGCCGAAGATTCACCGCCGTCGGTGGACGAACTGGGCAATGGCGTGGCACCGGGCAGCCCGCTTCCAGCCGATGAAGCGACGCCGATGGATCTGTTCTAAGGCAGGGCGCCTGACTCAGGTTTTGCGTGGGCGCGTGAATCGAGCGTCGCGCGGGCGGCGCTCGATCTGATAGGCGCCACAAGTGCCCTGACGAACACCCTGCAGCCCTGACACATTCCCAAGCCCCAATAAAAAGCCCCGGCTCATGCGAGCCGGGGCTTTTTAGTGTCGCTGGCAATCAGCCGTTGAACACTTCATCCACGCTGGTCAGCGGGTAATGCTTCGGATAAGGCAGGGTAGCCACGCCAGATTCGATGGCGGCCTTGGCCACAGCATCGGAAACGACGGTGATCAAGCGTGCATCCAGCGGCTTCGGAATGATGTACTCACGGCCGAACTCCAGGCCTTCAACGCCATAGGCCTCGCAAACTTCCTTCGGCACTGGCAGCTTGGCCAGGTCTTTCAGGGCGATTGCAGCAGCGATCTTCATTTCTTCGTTGATACGCTTGGCGCGAACGTCCAGAGCACCACGGAAGATGAACGGGAAGCCCAGCACGTTGTTGACCTGGTTCGGGTAGTCGGAACGACCGGTCGCCATGATCACGTCGTTGCGAGTGGCATGTGCCAGCTCTGGGGAGATTTCCGGGTCTGGGTTCGAGCAGGCGAACACGATCGGGTTGGCAGCCATCGACTTCAGGCCTTCCGGGCTCAGCAGGTTCGGGCCAGACAGGCCTACGAACACGTCGGCACCGTCAAGGGCGTCGGCCAGGGTGCGCTTGTCGGTCGCGTGGGCGAACTGCGCCTTGTACTGGTTCAGGTCGTCACGGCCAGCGTGGATCACGCCACTACGGTCGATCATGAAGATGTTCTCGACCTTCGCACCCATGCTTACCAGCAGTTTCATGCAGGAGATGGCAGCTGCGCCGGCGCCCAGGCAGACGATCTTGGCGTCTTCCAGTTTCTTGCCAGCGATTTCCAGGGCGTTGATCATGCCAGCGGCAGTCACGATGGCAGTACCGTGCTGGTCATCGTGGAACACCGGAATGTCACACTGTTCGATCAGGGTGCGTTCGATTTCAAAGCACTCAGGTGCCTTGATGTCTTCAAGGTTGATGCCACCGAAGGTGATCGAAATGCGGCGAACGGTGTCGATGAACGCTTGCGGGCTTTCCGACTCGACTTCGATGTCGAACACATCGATACCGGCGAAACGCTTGAACAGAACACCCTTGCCTTCCATGACCGGCTTGGAAGCCAGTGGGCCAAGGTCACCCAGACCGAGGATGGCAGTACCATCGGAAATCACCGCAACCAGGTTGCCTTTGCCGGTGTATTTGTAAGCCAGCTCTGGATCACGGCCAATTTCGCGCACCGGCTCTGCAACACCTGGGCTGTAGGCCAGGGCGAGATCACGGGCGGTGGCAGTGGGCTTGGAGAGTTCAACGCTCAGTTTCCCCGGACGAGGTTGAGCGTGATATTCGAGAGCGGCGGTTTTCAGGTCTGACATGGTGGGCATTCCGCTATTTACTGTTCTGACGGACCGCCGAGGATACGCAAAGAGCCGGGGAGCCACAAGACTGGCCGGTCACTTGTGTCAAGGCCTTTAGCCTACGACTTTACGCTACAACCCACGGGGGCATAAGACCTACAGTGTGTACAATCCAGTAGCGAAATGTCTACATCTTTTAGCCTGAAGTACGCTCCAACATGCTCGGATCGGTCAATGGCAACACCCAGCGTCGCTGCTCGTGCTTGAGGCCACCCCTGCGGGAACGATCCAGCACCCAGCCGCGCGCTTCGACCTGGCGTCCCTTGAGGTTATCGAAGAAGCTGGCAGGGAAGTTGCGCTGCAGACGAGCGGGAACCTGCAGCACCATGGTACTGCCCAGAGTAAGCCAGACCCCGCCACGGTTTCGCTCGATGCCTTCGATACGACCACGTACAACAGCGAACCCTGACTGCCTGACGTCGCCTGCAGGCACCACGGGTGAACGCCGCCACAGGCCAGCGCCAGCCTGGCGCGCCACTTGTTCGGCAAGCTGCTGGCAGCCGCTGAAACGCACATTAGGGGCAATTGCCACGCGATAGCCCAAGCCCTCGCTAAGCAATTGTGCTTGCAGATTGTCGCCATTGCGGCTGTAGATGTGCGCCAGTGTGCGACCGTACTTGTCTTTGCCTTCAACACCAGGCACCAGCCCGACGCGATGGTCACTGGCCTTTACCAAGGCCTGCAATCGCCGCCTGGCAGCTTCGGCATAAGGCTCACTGCTACGTCCCTTGCGACCGATTTCCGGTGCATTGATGCCGATCAGCCGCACACTGCGGCCATCGACCAGACGCAAGGTGTCACCATCGACCACCTGTCGTACCGCTACCCATTGGGGTTTATCCGGCTGCGGGCAGAACGCCAGGACCGGGAAATGCCAGATAACGCCCACAAAAAAGGCGCCCACAAGGGGCGCCTTCTTCAGCAACAATGCGAAACCCGAAGGAATCGCCATGCGCATGATTACTTCTTGGCACCGAACATGCCGAAGCGATCGGCGAACTTCTGTACGCGACCACCGGTGTCCAGAACTTTCTGCTTACCGGTGTAGAACGGGTGGCACAGGTTGCAAACGTCGATCGACAGGACATTGCCCAGGGTCGAACGAGTTTCGAACTTGTTACCGCAGCTGCAGGTGACTGCAACTACTTCGTAGTTCGGGTGGATACCTTCTTTCATGGTCACTTCCTCGAGCTGCGTGCCGCCACCCAACACCAATTGTTGAATACCGCACGTAATTAGGCGGCGAATAATACCAGAGCACACCGTCAGCGCAAGATGTCGCTTGCACCGACCGTCGTCTGCTAGGCTCGCCAGTCCTTGTAACGCCCTCCGAGACTTTTCGCGTGTCCGACGTCATCCTGCGCCTTGCCCTGCCCTCTCCGCTGCGGCGCCTGTTCGACTACAAGGCACCGGCGAGCATGGCGCGCCTGACCTTGACCCCTGGCATGCGTATCCGCGTGCCCTTTGGCCGCCGCGAAATGATCGGTGTACTGATAGAAGTGTGCACGCAGAGCGAAGTGCCCGCCGACAAACTGAAGCCAGCCAGCGCCCTGCTCGACCCGGTGTCCCCCATCCCAGCGTCGCTGTTCAAGTTGTGCCTGTGGACCGCCCAGTACTACCAGCACAGCCTGGGCGATACCCTGAGCTGGGCGTTGCCCACGCTGCTGCGCCAGGGCGAAGCCGCCGAAATGCGCCAAGAGCGTTTCTGGCACATAGCCCCTGGCGCCCGCCTGGAAGACCCGCGCATTGCCCGCGCGCCGCGCCAGCGCGACGCCCTCAAGACCCTGGCCCAGCATCCGCACGGCGTGGCCCACAGCCTGCTGGCCAAACTCAACCTGAACAAGGACAGCCTCGACCTGCTGCTGGCCAAGGATCTGGTGCAGGTCGAGACGCGCCGCCACCTGCCGGCACTACGCCATGAGCACTGGCTGGCACAACCGGAACTGCCGCTCAACGAAGAACAACGCGATGCCTTCGACGCCGTATGCGAAGGCTTTGGCGGTTTCGGCGCGTTCTTGCTGGCCGGCGTCACCGGTAGTGGGAAGACCGAGGTCTACCTGCAACTGATCCGCGAAACCCTGGAAGCCGGCAAGCAGGCGCTGGTGCTGATCCCGGAGATCAACCTCGGCCCGCAAACCCTTGCGCGCTTCGAGCAACGCTTCAACGCGCGTATTGCCCTGCTGCACTCGGCGGTGAACGACCGCGAACGCCTGGATGCCTGGCTAGCGGCTCGGGACGGCGAGGCCGATATCATCATCGGCACCCGCTCGGCCTTGTTCACGCCGATGAAAAACCCCGGACTGATCATCATCGACGAAGAGCACGACGGCTCCTATAAACAGCAGGAAGGCCTGCGTTACCACGCCCGCGACCTGGCGCTGGTACGCGCTCACCAGGAGAACATTCCGATCCTGCTCGGCTCCGCCACCCCGTCGCTGGAAACCCTGCATAACGCCCTGACCGGCCGTTACCGCCTGCTGCGTATGAACCAGCGCGCCGGAGGGGCACGCCCGCCGCGCATGCTGCGCCTGGATGTGAAAAGCCTGCCGCTGGACAGCGGCATCAGCGGCCCGCTGCAGCAGGCTATCCGACAGACGCTGGAAGCCGGCCAACAAGTGCTGGTGTTCCTCAACCGCCGCGGCTTTGCTCCAACCTTGCTGTGCCACGATTGCGGCTGGCTGTCCGAATGCCCACGCTGCGATGCGCGCATGACCGTGCACCAGCGCTCCGGCGTGCTGCGCTGCCACCACTGTGGCTATGACGAACGCCTGCCGCACCAGTGCCCGCAATGCAACCACGTCGACCTGCGCCCGGTCGGCGCCGGCACCGAGCGCGCCGAAGAGCGCCTGAAGGTGCTGTTCCCGGATTACCCGATCCTGCGTGTGGACCGCGACAGCACGGCACGCAAGGACGCCATGCACAACCTGTTCAGCACCATCCAGCGCGGCCAGCCGAGCATCCTCGTCGGCACCCAGATGCTCGCCAAGGGCCACCACTTCCCGCGGGTGACGCTGGTGGCCATCCTTGATGCCGATGGCGGGCTGTTTTCCGGCGACTTCCGCGCCAGCGAGCGCATGGCACAACTTATCGTGCAGGTGGCCGGGCGGGCCGGGCGGGCCGAAGAACCCGGCAAGGTCATCATCCAGACCCACCTGGCAGACCACCCACTGCTGGTACAGCTTACCGAGCAAGGCTACTTTGCCTTCGCCGAACAGGCCCTGGACGAACGCCGAGCCGCCGGGCTGCCGCCCTACTCGCACCTGGCCTTGCTGCGTGCCGAAGCACACAAGCCGGGGCAGGCCGAAGGTTTCCTCGACGAAGCCTGTGCCGCCGCCGAGCGCCTGGTGGCCGAACAACGCCTGCCGGGCATCGAACTGCTGGGCCCGGTACCGGCACCCATGGAGCGTCGCGCCGGACGATTCCGCGCGCAACTGTTGATACAGGCCAATACCCGGGCGCCGTTGCATCGACTGATCAGCGCCTGGTTGCTAGTGTTGGAACAGATGCCAAGCGGGCGCCAGGTGCGCTGGTCGCTGGATGTCGACCCGGTAGACCTGTATTGAGCTGCAAGCTGCGAGTTACCAGCCGCAAGCATGCGCCGGGTGGGTGCGATGCCGCTTTTTCTTGCAGCTTGTGGTCTCCAGCTTGCCGCCCAAAGGTTGGCAACCTGCTCCCGGCAACGGATAATGCCCAGTTTTTCCACCTGCGCATCCAGGCGCTCACCGCGCTTGCGGTCGAAAAGAGATCCCCATGAAAGACACCATTCGCCAGCTGATCCAGCAAGCCCTCACCCAACTCGTCACCGACGGTGTGCTGCCTGAAGGGCTGTCGCCGGCGATCCAGGTGGAAAACGCCCGGGACAAGACCCACGGCGACTTCGCCAGCAACATCGCCATGATGCTGGCCAAACCGGCCGGCATGAAGCCGCGCGACCTCGCCGAAAAACTGATCAACGCCCTGCCGGCCAGCGCCGACATCAGCAAGGTTGAGATCGCAGGCCCCGGCTTCCTCAACTTCTTCCAGAACACCGACGCCCTGGCCAACCGCCTGGATGCCGCCCTGGCCGACGCCCACCTGGGTGCGCGCAAAGCCGGTCCGGCGCAAAAGGTGGTGATCGACATGTCGGCACCCAACCTGGCCAAGGAAATGCACGTCGGCCACCTGCGCTCGACCATCATCGGTGACAGCGTTGCACGCGTGCTGGAGTTCCTGGGCGACAACGTCATCCGCCAGAACCACGTCGGCGACTGGGGTACCCAGTTCGGCATGCTGATGGCCTACCTGCAGGAAAACCCGATCACCAGCGACGAGCTGTCGGACCTGGAAAACTTCTACCGCGCGGCGAAGAAACGCTTCGATGAATCGGAAGAGTTCGCCACTCGCGCCCGCGGCCTGGTGGTCAAGTTGCAAGCCGGTGACCCCGAGTGCCTGGCCCTGTGGACTCGCTTCAAGGATATCTCGCTGTCGCACTGCCAGAAGACCTACGAGTTGCTCAACGTCAAGCTGACCATGGCCGACGTGATGGGCGAAAGCGCCTACAACGACGACTTGGCCAACGTGGTGGCCGACCTCAAGGCCAAGGGCCTGCTGGTGGAAGACCAGGGCGCCCAATGCGTGTTCCTCGAAGAGTTCAAGAACAGCGAAGGCGACCCACTGCCGGTGATCGTGCAGAAGGCCGACGGCGGCTACCTGTACGCGACCACCGACCTGGCTGCCGTGCGTTACCGCAGCAACGTGTTGAAAGCTGACCGCGCACTGTACTTCGTCGACCAGCGCCAGGCCCTGCACTTCAACCAGGTGTTCGAAGTGGCCCGCCGCGCAGGCTTCGTCAGCCACCCGATGCAAATGGAGCACATGGGCTTCGGCACCATGAACGGCGCCGACGGCCGCCCGTTCAAGACCCGTGACGGCGGCACCGTGAAGCTGATCGACCTGCTCACCGAGGCCAAGGAGCGCGCCTACGCGCTGGTCAAGGAAAAGAACCCGAGCCTGGCCGACGACGAACTGCGCCACATCGGCGAGGTGGTGGGCATTGGCGCGGTGAAATACGCCGATCTGTCCAAGCACCGCACCAGCGACTACAGCTTCAACTTCGAGCTGATGCTCAACTTCGAAGGCAACACCGCGCCTTACCTGCTGTACGCTTACACCCGCGTAGCCGGCGTGTTCCGCAAGCTGGGCAAAGGCTTTGACGAAGTCGACGGCAAAATCGTGCTGCAGGCTGCCCACGAACAAGATTTGGCCGCGCGCCTGGCGCAGTTTGGCGAAATTCTCAACAACGTCGCCGAAAAAGGCACGCCGCATGTGCTGTGCAGCTACCTGTACGACCTGGCCGGCCTGTTCTCCAGCTTCTACGAGAACTGCCCGATCCTCGCTGCCGAAACCCCTTCGCAGCAGCAGAGCCGGCTGCGCCTGGCCGCCCTGACCGGCCGCACCCTCAAACAAGGTCTGGAACTGCTCGGCCTGGAAACCCTGGAGCGCATGTAAGTTGGCTGCCAAGAAAAAACCTGCTCCGAAACGCGGCGCCAGCCGCCAGACGGCACCGGCCAAACAGCCGATCCCCGGCTGGGTATGGCTGGCGGTCGGCCTGACCGTAGGCGCGTTCATCGTATTCCTGATGAAACTCGAACCCGGTGGCGACGACATCAAACGCACCAAACCCGAGCAGCAGAAGCCGGCGAAAACGGCCGAAGCCGGCAAGCCAGCGCAAGCAACCCCGCAACAGCCGGTGAAGCCGAAGTACGACTTCTACACCCTGCTGCCGGAGTCTGAGGTGATCGTGCCGCCGGAAGCCGTACCGGAGAAAACGCCACCAGTGCCGGCCCAGCCGGTAGCCCCGGTGACGCCTGCAGAAGCGGCGAAAATCGACACGGCGAGGGCACAGGCAGCGCTGCTCGGCCAGACCCCGCCACCGCCACCCCCCGTGATCAAGCCGGCGGCAACCACGCAGTACTTCCTTCAGGCCGGCTCGTTCCGCAAGCAGGCCGATGCCGACAAGGTACGGGCACAGATCATCCTGCTGGGCCAGTCTGTGAAGGTGGAGTCAGGCACGGTCAAGGAAGAAACCTGGTACCGCGTGCTGGTCGGGCCGTTCAGCAACCGCGAGCAGCTGACCGGGGCTCAGAAGCAGCTGGCTGGGGCCGGTTTCAGCAACCTGTTGCTGCAACAGCGGCAGACCCGCCAGTAACGAAGAAGGCCTTGCCGCAGCGATGCGACAAGGCCTTTTTTCATAGGGGCGGGCTAGCCCTTGAATGGGCTGTAAAACAGCCCCCGGCACCGTCAGCCCCGTCCCGCATTCCTTTCGGACACCTGGCTGTTCAACGTCCAGAAGTCATACAGCACCCCCACCAGAAACAACCCGCCGGTAAAGAAGTAGATGATCGCGGTGATCCACTTACCCTGATACAGCCGGTGCAGGCCAAACACCCCCAGGAAGGTCAGCAGAATCCAGGCGATGTTGTAGTCGATACGCCCCGATTGAAACCTCAGGTCGGCTTCACGGTCCATGGACGGAATCAGGAACAGGTCGATCAACCAACCAATGCCCAGCAAGCCCAAGGTGAAGAACCAGATGGTCCCGGTAATCGGCTTGCCGTAATAGAAACGATGGGAACCGGTGAAGCCGAAAATCCACAGCAGGTAGCCGATGGTTTTGCTGTGGGTGTCGTGAAAGGGCACCCCCTGTTGATAACTGTTCATTCATAGCCCCTGTGGGTTATCCAAAAATTTTCTAAGAAAAAATGTGACTTTTTCGTCGCAAGCCGACATACGGCACCTGGACAATCGACCAACGGATCAATAACTGATCAAAAAGCTGTTATAAAGTTGCGCGCCAACACACAACTATTCATAAGAGCTTCATCTATGCCGCCTTTGATCAAGACATGGCTGACCCTCTGCCTATTATTGCCCTTGGCCGCCCACGCCACCAATCGTGAGCAACGTCTTCCCAATGGTTTCACCGGCTACACGACCAACGCCTCGGTGAAACGCGCCCCCGTCAAACAGACCGCGCTACACGCCCGCCCAAGCAATGCCGCCAGCAGCCACGGTGCGCAGGTCACCGCCATGTCGCCGAAGCAAAGCAGCGATGTGCTCAGCCGTGCGGTAAATGTGCTCGGCACCCCTTATGTTTGGGGCGGCAGCAGCCCGAAAAAAGGCTTTGACTGCAGCGGGCTGGTCAAATACGCCTTCAACGACATCGCCGACGTCGATCTGCCGCGCACCTCCAATGCGATGGCCAAGGGCCACGGGGTGAAAGTGGCCAAGAAAGATCTGAAGCCTGGCGACCTGATTTTCTTCAACATCAAGAGCCGTCGGGTCAATCACGTCGCCATCTACCTGGGTAACGACCGTTTCATCCACGCTCCACGCCGTGGCAAGCGCGTGAGTATCGATACCTTGAGCAAGCCTTACTGGCAGAAGCACTACGTGGTGGCCAAGCGGGTGCTGCCGAAAGAGCATCAACAGCTGAACCTGGCCAAGCGTTAATCTGATCGGCGCTATCCGGTACCGGCCCCTTCGCGGGCACGCCCGCTCCCACAGGTACCGCGTCGCTCTCGCGGGCAGCGCCATACCTGTGGGAGCGGGCGCGCCCGCGAAAGGGCCTTTGCAGGTACTACTAGCTTTTGATCAACCCTCGCTCCCTCAGCCTCCGCATCGCCCCCTCCATCGTCCGCATCCCCTCCGCTGCCCCACCCTGCATCACCGAAGACAACTGCGCCAACCGCCCCTCCCGAACCAGGTTACGCACCGCCGGCGTCGCCACCAGCACTTCCCGCACAGCCACCCGCCCACCGCCCACGCGCCTGACCAGCACCTGCGCGACCACCAGGCGCAGCGACTCGGCCAGCATCGCCCGCACCAACGGTTTTTCCTCGGCAGCAAAAACCTCCACCAACCTGTCGAGGCTGCTGGTCGCCGAACGCGCATGCACGGTTGCCAGCACCAGGTGCCCGGTTTCGGCCGCGCGCAGGGCCAGGCGAATGGTTTCCAAGTCGCGCAACTCGCCGATCATGATCACATCCGGATCCTGGCGCAGCGCACTGCGTAGCCCCTGAGCAAAGCCGCGGCTATGGCGCCCCATCTCACGCTGGTTGACCAGGCTGCGCTGGCTGCCATGGATGACCTCGACAGGGTCTTCCAAAGTAATGATGTGCAGTGCCCGCTCGCGGTTCAGTTGGTCGAGCAGCGTTGCCAGGGTGCTGGACTTGCCACTGCCGGTCGGCCCGCCCACGAGGATCAAGCCATCACTGCATTGCGCAACAGCTTGAAACACATCCGCAAGGTCCAGCTCGCTCACCGTGGCAATTCGCCCCGGAATCAGCCGAAAGGTCGCCGCCGGGCCATTCAACTGGCGAAACAGGTTCAGCCGAAAGCGCCCAAGCGTCGGCAACTCCAGCGCAAGGTCCAGTTCATCGCCTTGGGCCCACTGCTGGTGCTGGTGGTCATCCAGCAAGCTCGCCATGCCCTCGATCAAGGCACCCGCGCTCAAGGGTGGCAAGCCCATACGCTGCAACTCGCCATCCAGACGCAGCATCGGAATCTGGCCCGTCGCCAGGTGCAGGTCCGAAGCCCCCGCATCCACAGCTCGGGCCAACAGGTCGGTCACATCCATGAGACTCCCCAAAGGCCTTCAAGCAGGTAGAATGCCGCAGACCCTACAGCTGCCGGCATTGATCCATGTCCACCCTAGCAGACAACCTTTCCGCGATTTCCGCCCGTATCGCCAGTGCTGCCCAGGCAGCCGGGCGTGATCCGGCCAGCGTCCAGTTGCTGGCCGTGAGCAAGACCAAGCCCGCCAGCGCTATCCGTGAGATCCATGCCGCCGGTGTGCGCGACTTCGGGGAAAATTACCTACAGGAAGCACTGACAAAGCAGCAGGCGCTCAGCGACTTGCCCTTGATCTGGCACTTCATCGGCCCCATTCAGTCGAACAAGACCAAAGCCATTGCCGAGCACTTCGACTGGGTACATTCCGTGGACCGCATGAAAATTGCCCAACGCCTGTCGGAACAGCGCCCTGCCGGCCTGGCACCGCTGAACATCTGCCTGCAGGTAAACGTCAGCGGCGAAGACAGTAAATCCGGCTGCGCCCCGGCCGACCTGCCCGCGCTGGCCGCAGCCGTAGCCGCACTGCCCAACCTGCGCCTGCGCGGGCTGATGGCAATTCCCGAACCCACCGAAGACCGCGCCACCCAAGAGGCCGCGTTCGCCAGCCTGCGCAAGTTGCAGGAAGGCCTGGGGCTTGGCCTGGACACCCTGTCCATGGGCATGAGCCACGACCTGGAAGCGGCCATCGCCCAGGGTGCGACGTGGGTACGGATTGGCACGGCCCTGTTCGGTGCCCGCGACTACGGCAACACTTGATTCCATGTTTCACTCACTCTTTCCCACAAGGACCTGACATGAGCAAGACACGTATTGCCTTTATCGGCGCCGGCAACATGGCCGCCAGCCTGATCGGTGGTCTGCGTGCCCAGGGCCTGGACGCCTCGCAGATCCGCGCCAGCGACCCGGGCGCCGAGACCCGCAGTCGCATCCAGGCCGAGCACGGCATTGAAGCGTTCGAGGACAACGCCCAGGCCATCGATGGCGCCGACGTCATCGTGCTGGCGGTCAAGCCACAAGTCATGAAAACCGTCTGTCAGGCGTTGCAACCCAACCTGCAGGATGGCCAGCTGATCGTTTCCATCGCCGCCGGTATCACGTGCGCCAGCCTGCAAAGCTGGGTGGGCGCTCGCCCGGTAGTGCGCTGCATGCCCAACACCCCGGCATTGCTGCGCCAAGGCGTGAGCGGCCTGTACGCCACCGCTGAAGTGTCCGGCGAACAGCGTCAGCAGGCCGAACAACTGCTGTCGGCCGTGGGCACCGCCCTGTGGCTGGAGCAGGAACAGCAACTGGACGCCGTGACTGCTGTGTCCGGCAGTGGCCCGGCGTACTTCTTCCTGCTGATCGAGGCCATGACTGCGGCCGGCGAAAAACTCGGCCTGCCACGCGAAACCGCCTCCCAACTGACCTTGCAGACGGCCCTGGGCGCCGCGCGCATGGCGGTTGCAAGCGATGTCGATGCCGCCGAACTGCGCCGCCGCGTCACCTCGCCCGCCGGCACCACGGAAGCGGCGATCAAGTCGTTCCAGGCCAGCGGCTTCGAAGCCATCGTCGAGCAGGCGCTGCAGGCTGCAGCCACGCGCTCCGCCGAGCTGGCCGAACAACTGGGCAAATAAGGAGCTTTAGATGAATGCACTGTCAGGCGCCGCGATTTTCGTGGTGCAAACCCTGGTAAGCCTTTACCTGGTAATCGTCCTGCTGCGCTTCGTACTGCAGTTGGTCAAGGCCAACTTCTACAACCCGCTGTGCCAGTTCGCAGTTCGTGCCACCCAACCACTGCTCAAGCCGATCCGCCGGATCATCCCCAGCGTTGGCGGGCTGGACACCTCGTCGCTGCTGCTGGCGGTGGTTATCCAGGCCCTGCTGATGGGCTTCGTGCTGATGGTCACCTACGGTACCTTCGGTGACGTCCTGCACCTGCTGATGTGGGCGATCATCGGCATCACCTCGCTGTTCCTGAAGATTTTCTGGGTGGCAATGATCGTCATGGTGATCGTGTCCTGGGTTGCACCCAACAGCCACAACCCGGCGGCCGAACTGGCCTACCAGATCAGCGAGCCAGTGCTGGCGCCATTCCGCCGCCTGGTACCAAATCTGGGCGGCATGGACATCTCGCCGATCTTCGCCTTCCTGGCGATCCAGGTAATCCAGTCGTTTGTCATGCCCCCACTGGCTGCCTACGCCGGCATGCCTCAAGAGCTGTGGCGAATGATCTGAGGCTCGCCAGAGCCAGCTTGCCCCCAGTCGCAAGCCTTTGCTTGCCGCTGGGGGTAGCGCTCTTTAGACTTACGCCTCCGTCAAGCGTGAGCAGGGTCGATGTCAACTGTCTTTCCCGAAGATTCCGTCGGTCTGGTAGTACCGCAAACCGCCCGGTTCGATGAACCGCTGGCACTGGCCTGTGGCCGCTCACTGGCCAGTTACGAACTGGTCTACGAGACCTATGGCACCCTGAACGCCAGCGCGAGCAATGCCGTGCTGATCTGCCATGCCCTGTCCGGCCACCACCATGCCGCGGGCTACCATGCCGCCACCGACCGCAAGCCGGGCTGGTGGGACAGCTGCATCGGCCCCGGCAAGCCGATCGATACCAACCGCTTCTTCGTGGTCAGCCTGAACAACCTCGGCGGCTGCAACGGCAGCACCGGCCCCAGCAGCATCAACCCTGCCACCGGCAAACCGTATGGCGCCGATTTCCCCGTACTGACCGTAGAGGACTGGGTACACAGCCAGGTGCGCCTGGGCGAGCGCCTGGGCATCCAGCAATGGGCCGCTGTCGTCGGCGGCAGCCTTGGCGGCATGCAGGCGCTGCAATGGACCATCAGCTACCCCGAGCGTGTGCGCCATTGCGTCGACATTGCCTCGGCGCCCAAGCTGTCGGCGCAGAACATCGCCTTCAACGAGGTGGCGCGCCAGGCCATTCTCACCGACCCGGAGTTCCATGGCGGTTCGTTCCAGGACCAGGGCGTGATCCCCAAACGGGGCCTGATGCTGGCACGCATGGTCGGGCACATTACCTATCTGTCCGACGACTCGATGGGTGAAAAATTCGGCCGTGAGCTGAAAAGCGACAAGCTCAACTACGACTTCCACAGCGTCGAGTTTCAGGTCGAAAGCTACCTGCGCTATCAGGGCGAGGAGTTTTCCGGCCGTTTCGATGCCAATACCTACCTGCTGATGACCAAGGCACTGGACTATTTCGACCCGGCCGCCACGAACGGTGGTGACCTGGCAGCCACCCTGGCCCACGTCACGGCGGACTACTGCATCATGTCGTTCACCACCGACTGGCGCTTCTCTCCGGCCCGTTCACGTGAGATCGTCAACGCGCTGATGGCCGCGCGCAAGAACGTCTGTTACCTGGAGATCGATTCGCCCTACGGGCACGATGCCTTCCTGATCCCCACACCTCGCTACATGCAGGGTTTCTCGAACTACATGAACCGCATTGCCATCTGAGGACAGCATGAGAGCCGATCTGGAAATCATCCACGACTGGATTCCCGCCGGCAGCCGGGTACTCGACCTGGGCTGCGGTAGCGGCGAACTGCTGGCCTCGCTGCGTGACCGCAAGCAGGTCACCGGCTATGGCCTGGAAATCGACGCCGACAACATCGCCGCCTGCGTGGCCAAAGGCGTCAACGTCATCGAACAAGACCTGGACAAAGGCCTGGGCAACTTTGCCAGCGACAGCTTCGACGTGGTGATCATGACCCAAGCCCTGCAGGCCGTGGAATACCCTGACCGCATCCTCGACGAAATGCTGCGGGTGGGCCGTCAGTGCATCATCACCTTCCCCAACTTCGGTCACTGGCGTTGCCGCTGGTACCTGGCGACCAAAGGCCGCATGCCGGTATCGGACTTCATGCCTTATACCTGGTACAACACGCCGAACATCCATTTCTGCACCTTCGCCGACTTCGAAGAACTTGTGCACGAACGCCGGGCCAAGGTACTCGACCGCCTGGCGGTCGACCACTTGCACCGCAATGGGTGGGGCGGCCGGCTATGGCCTAATCTTCTAGGTGAGATCGGCATCTACCGCGTCAGCAGTTCGGGCCTGCAAGAGCAGCCGCTCGCGGTCTGACGCCCACCGGAGGAATCGCCCCATGCGCCGCCTAGCCCTGTTCCTGATCAGCCTGTGCCTGGCCCTGCCAGTACTGGCTGCCGATGCCGCACGCCCCGAGCGCAAGGAGGTATTTGGCGACGTGACGGTGCACTACAGCGCGTTCACGTCGAGCATGCTCACGCCCGAGGTGGCCGCGGCCACCGGCCTGGTTCGCAGCAAGAACCAGGGCGTGCTCAACATTACCGTACTCAAGGCCAGCAAACCGGCCACAGCGGTGGTCAGCGGCACGATCAAGGACCTGACCGGGCGCAGCAGCCCGCTGTCGTTCAAGCAGATTACCGAACAGGGCGCGGTGTACTACATCGCCCAGTTCAAGATCGACCAGCCAGAAACCGTCACCTTCGACCTGAACATCGAAACCGGCGGCATCAGCAACTCTCTCCGCTTCAACCAGGAAGTGTTCCCAGGCGAATGATGAATTTCCAGCAACTCGTATTGGCCAGCCACAACGCCGGCAAACTCAAGGAACTCCAGGCCATGCTCGGCCAATCCGTGCAACTGCGCTCGATTGGTGAGTTCAGCCAGGTCGAGCCGGAAGAAACCGGCCTGTCGTTCGTCGAGAACGCCATCCTCAAGGCGCGCAACGCCGCCCGCATTTCCGGCCTGCCGGCCCTGGCCGATGACTCCGGTCTGGCGGTGGATTTCCTCGGCGGCGCGCCGGGCATCTACTCGGCACGCTATGCCGATGGCCAGGGTGACGCGGCAAACAACGCCAAGCTGCTCGAAGCCTTGAAAGACGTGCCTGAAGCTGAGCGCGGTGCACAGTTCGTCTGCGTTCTGGCACTGGTACGTCACGCCGACGACCCGTTGCCGATCCTGTGCGAAGGCCTGTGGCAAGGGCGCATCCTGTTCGAGGCCAGCGGTGAGCAGGGCTTTGGCTACGACCCGCTGTTCTGGGTACCGGAGCGCAACTGCTCCAGCGCCGATCTGCCCCCCGCAGACAAGAACCAGCTCAGCCACCGCGCCCGTGCCATGGCCCTGCTGCGCCAACGTCTGGGCCTGGCATGATCGAAATGCTGTCGCCCCCCGGTGCGGCAGGCTTTAGCAGCCTGCCGCCGCTGGCGCTGTACATCCACATTCCGTGGTGCGTACGCAAATGCCCTTATTGCGACTTCAACTCCCACGCTGCCGGGCCTGAGCTACCGGAAGATGCCTATGTCACAGCCCTGCTCGACGACCTCGACCAGGAACTGGCTGCCGTACAAGGCCGCCCGATCAGCTCGATCTTCTTCGGTGGCGGTACGCCAAGCCTGTTCAGTGCCAACGCCCTCGGCCGGCTGCTGCGGGGCGTAGAGCAGCGTATTGCGTTCGCGCCAGACATCGAGATTACCCTGGAAGCCAACCCGGGCACCTTTGAGCAGGACAAGTTCAAGGCCTACCGGCAGACGGGCATCAACCGCCTGTCGATCGGTGTGCAGAGCTTCCAGCCAACCAAGCTGGAAGCTCTTGGGCGCATCCACAATGGCGACGAAGCGGTTCGGGCCGCTGGCATGGCGCGCGCGGCCGGTTTCGACAATTTCAACATGGACCTGATGCACGGCCTGCCCGACCAGTCGCTGGACGACGCGCTGGCTGACCTGCGCCAGGCCATCGACCTGGGGCCGACACACCTGTCGTGGTATCAGCTGACCGTGGAACCGAACACGGTGTTCTGGAACCAGCCGCCAGAGCTGCCGGAAGACGATATCCTCTGGGATATTCAGGAAGCCGGCCAAACGCTGATGGCCGCGCACGGCTACCGCCAGTACGAGGTATCGGCCTACGCCCAGGCAGGCCGCGCCGCCCGGCACAACCTCAACTACTGGCGCTTCGGCGACTTCATCGGCATTGGCGCCGGCGCCCACGGCAAGCTCACTTTCGCCGACGGGCGCATCCTGCGTACCTGGAAGACTCGCCTGCCCAAGGACTACCTGAACCTGGCCAAACCGTTCAAGGCCGGCGAGAAGCTGCTGCCAGTCGAGGAACTGCCGTTCGAGTTCCTGATGAACGCCCTGCGCCTGACCGATGGCGTGGAAGCCGACTTGTTCACCCAACGCACCGGCTTGCCACTGGCACAGCTGCATGAGGCACGCCGCGCCGCCGAACAAAAGGGCCTTTTGCAGGTCGAACCGGATCGACTGGTGGCCACCGCAAGGGGCCAACTGTTCCTCAATGACCTGCTGCAGTATTTCTTGACCTGAGGATGACCCATGGATCTGGTACTTGATCTGCTCGCGACGGTTTCCCGCTGGAGCCGCAGCAACCTGTCGGAGATTTCACTGGCCTTGGTAGGCTGCTTGCTGGTGCTGTTCGGCACCGATGTCAAAGCCTGGGCCGAGCAGCGCCTGGGCGGCCTCGCCGGCGCCCTGCGCGTGCCGTTCATGGCGCTGATGGTGATGATCGGCAGCGGTGCTGCGCTGATCTATGCCACGCCGTGGGTGGTGAAGGGGCTGAGCCAGTTCAACAACTATGCGCTGGCGCCGGTGTTGCTGGTGGTGCTGGTGTTGATTGGCGTGGTGGCGGATCGCCGCGGCTGAGCCAATGGCCCCTGGGTCAACTGTCTTGCTCAACATTTGAAAGACCTGCGCGGCCGCCTGTAGGAGCGGGTTTACCCGCGAAGAGGCCGGCCCTGCTGGCCAATTTCCACCCGCCATTCACTGTTGCTGCCGCCACCGTATTCGCGGGTAAACCCGCTCCTACACAGATGGGTGGTGGACACACATCGGTGGTTGGACACAGCCCACTGTAGGAGCGGGTTTACCCGCGAAAGGGCCGGCCCTGCTGGCCAATTTCCCCGCCGTTCACCGTTGCCGCCGCCACCGTATTCGCGGGTAAACCCGCTCCTACACAGACTGGTGGTGGACACATCTCGGGGTTGGACACAGACCGCTGTAGGAGCGGGTTCACTCGCGAATGGGCCGGCCCTGCTGGCCAATCTCCACCCGCCGCTCACCGTCGCAGCCGCCCGCGAACACCGGCAAAGCCGGTGCCATCCACCGCGTTGGTTTCTTCGCGGGCATGCCCTGAGATGTTGTGTATTACCGAAAAAAAACCGCCCTTCTCAAGGCGGTTATTTTCGCCTGCATTCCTGCAGGCATCAGCACATCGAAAAGCCGTATCAGCCGCTCAATCCACCTTCTCGAACTTCAAGTCCCACACCCCATGCCCCAACCGCTCACCGCGGCGTTCGAACTTGGTGATCGGGCGCTCTTCGGGGCGCGGCACATAGGTGCCGTCTGCCGCACGGTTGCGATAGCCCGGGGCAGCGCTCATTACCTCCAGCATGTACTCGGCATACGGCTCCCAATCGGTGGCCATGTGGAACACGCCACCGGGCTTGAGCTTGCGACGTACCAGCTCGGCGAACTCCAGCTGGACAATGCGGCGCTTGTGGTGACGCGCCTTGTGCCAAGGGTCTGGGAAGAACAGCATCAATCGATCGAGGCTATTATCCGCCACGCAGCGGTTCAGCACCTCGATGGCATCACAGTCATACACCCGCAGGTTTTTCAGCCCCTGAGTCAGCACGCCATTGAGCAGCGCGCCAACACCCGGGCGGTGCACTTCCACACCGATGAAGTCCTGCTCCGGTGCGGCAGCGGCCATTTCCAGCAGGGAATGGCCCATGCCGAAGCCGATCTCCAAGGTGCGCGGGGCCGAGCGGCCGAACACCTGGTCGTAGTCAACCGGGCTGTCAGCCAGTGGCAGGATGTACAGCGGGCCGCCTTGGTCAAGGCCGCGTTGCTGGCCTTCGGTCATGCGCCCGGCACGCATCACGAAGCTCTTGATGCGGCGGTGTGGGCGGGCTTCGCCGTCGGGGGTGATCGGCGTATCGTGCGATTCAGTCATCAGTTGCTCTTACTTGATCAGACCATCCAGCGGCGAAGAGGCGCTGGCATAGAGTTTCTTCGGCATACGACCGGCCAGATAGGCCATGCGACCCGCGACAATGGCGTGCTTCATGGCCTCGGCCATCAGCACTGGCTGCTGGGCATGGGCGATGGCCGAGTTCATCAGCACCGCCTCACAGCCCATTTCCATGGCGATGGTGGCGTCGGATGCGGTACCCACACCGGCATCGACCAGCACCGGCACCTTGGATTCTTCCAGGATGATCTGCAGGTTGTAAGGGTTGCAAATACCCAGGCCGGTGCCAATCAGGCCAGCCAGCGGCATGACTGCGATGCAGCCGACTTCGGCCAGCTGACGGGCGATGATCGGATCATCGCTGGTGTAGACCATGACGTCGAAACCTTCCTTGACCAGCACTTCGGCAGCCTTGAGGGTTTCGATCACGTTGGGGAACAGGGTTTTCTGGTCAGCCAGCACTTCCAGCTTCACCAGCGTGCGGGACTCGTGCGATTTGCGCCCATCGAGCAGTTCGCGCGCCAGACGGCAAGTGCGTACCGCTTCCACTGCATCAAAGCAGCCTGCAGTGTTCGGCAGGATGGTGTACTTGTCAGGCGACAGCACATCGAGCAGGTTCGGCTCGCCCGCGTTCTGGCCAAGGTTGGTGCGGCGCACAGCGACAGTGACGATTTCGGCACCCGAGGCCTCGGTGGCCAGGCGGGTTTCTTCCATGTCACGGTACTTGCCGGTACCGACCAGCAGGCGCGACTGGAAAGTACGCCCGGCCAGGGTGAAGGGCTTGTCGCTACGAACGTTGCTCATCGTTGTTCCTCGGGAAAAGGTTGCAGGGCTTGCTTGTGAACCGCCGGGCTGCTGTCAGCCGCCACCGATGGCGTGGACCACTTCGACCTGGTCACCGTCATTCAGCAGCGTACTGTCGTGCTGGCTGCGCGGCACGATATCCAGGTTCAGTTCCACTGCAACACGGCGCCCGGTCAGCTCAAGGCGCGCCAGCAGGGCTGCAACGCTTTCGCCGGCAGGCAGTTCGTAAGGTTCACCGTTCAATTTAATGCGCATGCGCACGGCCACCATTGTTCTTTGGGGCCAGCATTCTAGCGCCGAACCGCCCTGCAACCCAAGGGCGGTGCGCGCCATTAGTCGTGATTGTGGACCACTCGGTCAGCCCAGCCGCCAGGCTGCCAGGCCCAGGCACAACCAGCCGCCGAGGAAGCACAAGCCACCAATCGGGGTGATGATGCCAAGCTTGCCGAGGCCACTGAGGGTCAGTAGGTACAGGCTGCCGGAGAACAGCAGGATGCCCAACGCAAACAGGCCGCCGGCCCACCCCACCAGGCGCCCGGGCAGGTGCGCCGAGAGCACCGCAACGCCGAAGATCGCCAAGGCATGGACCAGTTGGTAAGTCACGCCAGTATGGAAGATCGCCAGGTAGTCAGCCGTCAGCCGGTTTTTCAGGCCATGAGCGGCGAAGGCGCCCAGGGCGACCCCGGTAAAGCCAAAAAAGGCGGCAAGCATCAGGAAGCTGCGAAGCATGGGACGACTCCTTGTATCGGGTCTGTATAATGGCCCCTTCCACCCTTAGGGCCAAGCCATCGACATGCTGTCAACGCTTATCCGTCGCCTCTCCCGTGCCCTGCTCTGGTTCGTTGCCGGCAGCATCGTACTGGTGCTGGTGTTCCGCTGGATCCCACCGCCCGGCACGGCGCTGATGGTCGAGCGCAAGGTACAGTCTTGGGTGAGTGGTGAACCGATCGACCTGCAGCGCGACTGGGAGCCATGGGAGAACATCTCCGATCAGCTCAAGGTTGCGGTCATTGCTGGCGAGGACCAGAAGTTCGCCAGCCACTGGGGTTTCGACATCCCGGCCATTCAGGCGGCCCTGGCGCACAACGAGCGCGGCGGTAATATTCGCGGCGCCAGCACCCTGACCCAACAAGTGGCCAAGAATCTCTTCCTGTGGTCAGGCCGCAGCTGGTTTCGCAAGGGACTGGAGGCCTGGTTCACTGCACTGATCGAGCTGTTCTGGTCGAAGGAAAGGATTCTCGAGGTCTATTTGAACAGCGCTGAGTGGGGCAAGGGCGTGTTTGGTGCCCAGGCGGCGGCGCGTTATCACTTTGGTGTCGACGCCAGCCGGCTCAGCCGTCAGCAGGCAGCGCAGCTGGCTGCGGTGCTGCCTAGCCCGATCAAGTGGAGCGCCAGCCGGCCGAGTGCGTATGTGGCCAGCCGGGCCAGCTGGATTCGCCGGCAGATGAGCCAGTTGGGCGGGCCCAGCTACTTGATGCAGCTGGACTCATCCAGAAAGCTTTGAATGCAGGCCCGGCCCTTTCGCGGGTAAACCCGCTCCTACGGGCAACCGCACCCCCGGCCTCCTCGCGGGCAAACCCGCTCCTACGGGCAACCGCATCTCCTGTAGGAGCGGGTTTACCCGCGAAGAGGCCAGCAAAACCAGCACAAACAAAAAAGCCGCTCACCCCATTCGGGTCAGCGGCTTTTCTTTACAACCCAGACTCGATCAGGCAGCGATCAGGGCCTTGACCTTGTTCATCGCATTCTTCTCCAGCTGGCGAATACGCTCAGCCGATACGCTGTACTTGTCTGCCAGTTCATGCAGCGTGGCCTTCTCTTCCGCCAGCCAACGCTGGTAGAGAATGTCGCGGCTACGCTCGTCCAGGCCCTGCAGCGCTTCGTGCAGGTTGCTGGTGGAGTTGTCACTCCAGTCGGCATCCTCCAGCTGCACCGCCGGATCGTAACGGTGGTCTTCCAGGTAATGCGCAGGCGACTGGAAGGCGCTGTCGTCGTCAGCTTCCGCTGCCGGGTCAAAGGCCATGTCCTGGCCACTGAGGCGGCTTTCCATCTCGCGCACTTCGCGCGGCTCGACGCCAAGGCTTTCCGCCACGCGATGCACTTCGTCGTTGTTCAGCCACGCCAGACGCTTCTTCTGGCTACGCAGGTTGAAGAACAGCTTGCGCTGAGCCTTGGTGGTAGCCACCTTCACGATGCGCCAGTTGCGCAGAATGAACTCGTGGATCTCTGCCTTGATCCAGTGCACGGCGAACGACACCAGACGCACGCCCATTTCCGGGTTGAAGCGCTTGACGGCTTTCATCAGGCCGACGTTGCCTTCCTGGATCAGGTCAGCCTGTGCCAACCCGTAGCCGGCATAGCTACGGGCGATATGTACAACAAAACGCAGGTGGGCCATCACCATCTGACGAGCGGCCTCGACATCCTGCTCATAATAGAGACGCTCGCCCAGATCACGCTCCTGCTCGACCGTCAGCAGCGGGATGCTGTTGACCGTGTGCACGTAGGCTTCCAGGTTTGCACCGGGTACCAGGGCATAGGCAGGTTGCAACGATGTGGTCATTCAAGAACCTCCGACTTACAAAACTCGCACCTTGTGGGCGCTGCCAACATTGACCCGGAACGACGGTACAAGTTCCGTAGTGAAGAAAATGTCAATGCTGGCAGGTAAAAACTATCGCGGCGCCAGCTCGTTCAAGTGGCGGGCGACTGCAATCCATGCACCGATATACCCCAACAGCACGGCTCCGATCAAGAGCGACAGACCATCGGAAGCCGGGACGCCGCCCAGGGCGAAGTCACTGCCATACAGCCCGGAAAGCCCTACCACCGCCTCGTTCAGCCAGTTCAGGCCAAACGCCAGGATGCCCCACGCCAGCAGGCCTGCGCCCAGGCCATACAGGGCGCCCATGTACAGGAAAGGCCGGCGCACGTAGGCGTCGGTGCCGCCGACCAGCTTGATCACTTCGATCTCGATTCGGCGGTTTTCAATGTGTAGACGAATTGTGTTACCGATTACTAACAGCAGGGCAGAAATCAGCATCACGGCCAGGCCGAAGACGAAGCGGTCACCCAACTTGAGGATGGCTGCCAGGCGCTCGACCCAGACCAGGTCCAGTTGCGCCACGTCCACCCGCGGCAACTCCGACAGGCGCTGACGCAAGGCTTCCAGGGCCGGCTTGTCGACCTCGGTCGGGGTTACCACCACCACACCCGGCAGTGGGTTGTCTGGCAGTTCGCGCAGGGCCTCGCCCAGCCCGGACTGCTGCTGGAACTCCTCCAGCGCCTGCTCGCGGCTGACATACTGGGCGTCCGCCACCCCAGGCATGCCCTTGATCTCGTCGCGCAGCGCTTCGCCATCGCGGCTGCCGGCATCAAGCTTGAGGTACAGCGAAATCTGCGCAGCGCGCTGCCACGAACCGCCAAGCTGCTCGACGTTCTTCAGCAACAAGGACAGGCCCATCGGCATGCTCAACGCCACTGCCATCACCAGGCAGGTGAAGAAACTGCCGATCGGCTGCTTGCCCAGGCGGCGCAGGCTGTCGGCCAAGCTGGCACGGTGGCTTTCCAGCCAGGCATGCAGCAGGGTGCGGAAGTCCGGGCCATCATCGTCTTCACCGCGTTTTTTCTTCGCAGGTTGCGGATCGGCCGGTTTCGGTGCGACCCGCTCGGAAACCTTCGGCGTACGTGTAGTGTTCATTGCCCGGCCTCCCCATCGCCGATCAAGCGGCCGCGTTGCAAGGTCAGCATGCGGTGGCGCATGCGCGCGATCAGTGCCAGGTCGTGGCTGGCGATCAATACCGTCGTGCCCAGGCGGTTGATGTCCTCGAACACGCCCATGATCTCTGCAGCCAGGCGCGGGTCGAGGTTACCGGTGGGCTCGTCGGCCAGCAGCAGCGCCGGCTGGTGAACGATGGCGCGGGCGATACCCACCCGCTGCTGCTGCCCGGTGGACAGGTCGGCCGGGAACAGCTCGCCTTTGTCGGACAGCGATACACGCTCCAGGGCCGAGTCCACGCGCTTGGCGATCTCGAGCTTGGACAGGCCGAGAATCTGCAGCGGCAAGGCAATGTTGTTGAATACCGTGCGGTCGAACAACAGCTGGTGGTTCTGGAACACCACGCCGATCTGCCGGCGCAGGAACGGGATTTGCGCATTGCTGATCTGGCCCAGGTCCTGCCCTGCCAGCATCAGCTTGCCGCTGGTCGGGCGCTCCATGGCCAGCAACAGGCGCAGCAAGGTGCTCTTGCCAGCGCCCGAGTGGCCGGTGACGAACAGGAATTCGCCCCGGCGCGCCCGGAAACTCAGCTCATGCAAACCCACATGACCGTTGGGATAGCGCTTGGCAACCTGCTCGAATCGGATCATGGTCAATCTCGCTCGGCGAACAGAGCCTTGACGAACGGCTCGGCTTCGAAGGTACGCAGGTCGTCGATGCCTTCACCGACACCGATGAAACGGATCGGGATGTTGAACTGCTTGGCCAGGGCGAAGATCACCCCGCCCTTGGCAGTGCCGTCCAGCTTGGTCAGGGCCAGGCCGGTCAGCTCGACGCTCTGGTTGAAGTACTTGGCCTGACTGATGGCGTTCTGGCCGGTGCCGGCGTCAAGCACCAGCAGCACCTCGTGCGGTGCCTCAACGTCGAGCTTGCCGATGACCCGGCGGACCTTCTTCAGCTCTTCCATCAGGTTGTCCTTGGTGTGCAGGCGGCCGGCAGTGTCGGCGATCAGCACGTCGACGCCACGGGCCTTGGCGGCCTGCACGGCATCGAAGATCACCGAAGCTGAGTCGGCGCCGGTATGCTGGGCGATCACCGGAATCTGGTTACGCTCGCCCCACACCTGCAACTGCTCGACCGCTGCTGCACGGAAGGTATCACCGGCAGCCAGCATGACCTTCTTGCCTTCCAGTTGCAGCTTTTTCGCCAGTTTGCCGATGGTGGTGGTCTTGCCGGCACCGTTGACGCCAACCACGAGGATCACATAAGGCTTGTTCTGGGCCTGTACACTCAGCGGCTGCTCGACCGGGCGCAGCAGCGCAGCCAGTTCTTCCTGCAACGATTTGTACAGGGCATCGGCATCGGCCAACTGCTTGCGCGCAACCTTCTGGGTCAGGTTCTGGACGATGGCCGAGGTAGCCTCCACACCCACGTCGGCGGTCAGCAGGCGCGTCTCGATTTCGTCGAGCAGGTCGTCGTCGATGACCTTCTTGCCGAGGAACAGGCTGGCCATGCCCTCGCCGATGCTGGCACTGGTCTTGGACAGGCCTTGCTTGAGGCGCGCGAAGAAGCCGGGCTTGGCCTGTTCGACGGGTGCAGCAACAGAGGCCACGGGGGCTGGCACCGCGCGCTCCGGGATTGCCGGCGGTGCTTTTGGCTCCAGGTCCGGTACCAGGGCGACGGGCTCTTCGGCAACCGGCAACACCAGGTTGCTGACCGGCGCTGCGGCCTCGACAGGGGCGGACTCGACAGGGGCCGCCTGCAAGGGCATGGACGCGACCGGCTGCGGTGCAGGTGCCACCAGTGGCCGGGATGCGACCGGCTCGGGCTCAGGGGCCTGCAACGGCTGGGACGCTACCGGTTCAGGGGCGGGGGCCTCGACTACCGGGGGCCGGGCGGGTGCAGCGACCGGCTGCGGCTCGGTCAGCTGTGGGGTCGCAGGGGCCTGGGCGGGTTCGGGGGCCTGTGGCGTTTCGGCGGTAGAACCCTCGACCGGAGCGGCTGCAGACTGCTCGACAGCGGGGGGGGCATTCGCGGGTACGTCCGCTCCCACAGGTGGCTGCGGCTTCTTGCGAAACCAGCTGAACAGGCCTTTCTTCTCACCAGCCTCGGCCGGCGCTTTTTTGTCGTCGTTGGAACCAAACATGGAAGACGGCTATCTCAGGGTAGCGATAGGCCAGCTATGGCCAATCGGGAATTCTCTCTACGCAGAACAGACTATCTTGAAGCCGGCTGGTTCATGCGCAACGTTTTGTCTTAGTGTCCTGTGGGCCAGAACGGCGACAGGCATGGTCGCCAGGCAACCGGATCAGTATCCTAGCACCTCCTGGCCTGCCGACGCTAAACCCAGCGGGCCGCCGAACAGGTTAAACACCGTATGAATGCTCTAGCCCGCCGCGCCGCTGGCCTGTTGCTCGGCACGCTCTGCCTGCCGCTCGCGGCCTTCGCCGCCGATGTGCAACCCACCCACGAATTCATCCTCGACAATGGCCTGAAGGTCGTGGTCCGCGAAGACCATCGCGCCCCGGTGGTGGTATCGCAGATCTGGTACAAGGTTGGCTCCAGCTACGAGACCCCGGGCCAGACCGGCTTGTCCCATGCGCTGGAACACATGATGTTCAAGGGCAGCGCAAAGGTCGGCCCCGGCGAGGCTTCGCGCATTCTGCGTGACCTCGGCGCCGATGAAAACGCCTTCACCAGCGACGATTACACCGCCTATTACCAAGTGCTGGCCCGTGACCGCCTGCCGGTAGCGCTGGAGCTGGAGGCCGATCGCCTTGCCAGCCTGCGTCTGCCTGCCGACGAGTTCAGCCGCGAAATCGAGGTCATCAAGGAAGAACGCCGCCTGCGCACCGACGACAAGCCCAATGCCAAGGCATTCGAGCTGTTCCGCGCCATGGCCTACCCGGCCAGCGGCTACCACACGCCGACCATTGGCTGGATGGCCGACCTGGAGCGTATGAAGGTCGAGGAACTTCGCCATTGGTACGAGTCCTGGTACGCCCCCAACAACGCCACCCTGGTGGTGGTCGGTGATGTCACCGCCGACGAGGTCAAGGGCCTGGCGCAGAAGTATTTCGGCAATATTCCCAAACGCGCCGTGCCGCCAGCCAAGCTGCCTCTGGAACTGGCCGAACCAGGTTGGCGCCAGTTGACCCTGCACGTACGCACCCAACTGCCAAGCCTGATCTACGGCTTCAACGTGCCCGGCCTGCCCACCGCCAAGGACCCACGTACGGTGCATGCCCTGCGCCTGATCTCGGCACTGCTCGACGGTGGCTACAGCGCCCGCATGCCGGCCCGCCTGGAGCGTGGCCAGGAACTGGTCGCCGGCGCTTCGTCCAGCTACAACGCCTTCACCCGCGGCGACAGCCTGTTCCTGATCTCGGCGACGCCGAATGTGCAGAAGCAGAAAACCCTCGCCGACGTCGAGAAAGGCATCTGGCAACTGCTTGACGAACTCAAGAGCACGCCACCCAGCGCCGAAGAGCTGGAACGCGTACGCGCCCAGGTCATCGCCGGCCTCGTCTACGACCGCGACTCCATCAGCAGCCAGGCCACCACCATCGGCCAGCTGGAAACCGTCGGCCTGTCCTGGAAGCTGATCGACAGCGAACTGGACGAGCTCAAGCGCGTCACCCCGCAGGACATCCAGAACGCCGCGCGCACCTACTTCACCCGCGAACGCCTGAGCGTTGCCCATGTACTGCCCGAGGAGTCCGCTCATGAGTGATCGCCGCGCACCACGCCCAACCCTGCTGGCCACGGGCATTCGTGCCCTGGCGCTGGCAGCTGTGCTGGCCGCTCCGGCCATGGCCGACAACGCTGCCAAGGCCGACAGCAGCGCAGCCCGCCCGGCCAACACCTTGCAATCGCTGGCCGAACTGAATGGCAAGGCACCCAGCCGGCGTCAGTTGAACATCCAGCACTGGAACACCGCCGAGGGTGCCCGGGTGCTGTTCGTCGAGGCTCGCGAACTGCCCATGTTCGACCTGCGTGTCACCTTCGCCGCCGGCAGCAGCCAGGATGGCGGCACGCCAGGCCTGGCCGCTCTGACCAACGCCATGCTCAACGAGGGCGTGGCCGGCAAGGACGTCACCGCCATCGCCGAGGGCTTCGAAGGCCTGGGTGCAGACTTTGGCAACGGCTCCTACCGCGACATGGCCGTCGCATCGCTGCGCAGCCTCAGTGCCAAGGACAAGCGCGAACCGGCCCTCAAACTGTTTACAGAGGTGGCGGGCAAGCCGACATTCCCCGAGGATGCCCTCAAGCGCATCAAGAACCAGATGCTGGCTGGCTTCGAGTATGAGAAGCAAAACCCCGGCAAGATCGCCGGCAAGGCCCTTTTCGGCAAGCTCTATGGCGACCACCCCTACGCCCACCCAAGCGACGGCACCGCCGAGAGCATCACGGGCATCAGCCTTGCGCAGTTGCGCGCGTTCCACGCAAAGGCCTATACCGGCGGCAATGCGGTAATCGCCCTGGTCGGCGACCTCAGCCGTGCAGAGGCCGAAGCCATCGCCGCACAGGTGTCTGCCGGCCTGCCCAAGGGCCCTGCGCTGGCCGCACCGGCCCAACCCACAGACGCCAAGGCCGGCCTGACCCACATCGACTTCCCGTCCAAGCAGACCCACCTGATGCTGGCCGAACTGGGGATCGACCGCCAGGACCCGGACTGGCCAGCCCTGTCCATGGGCAACCAGATCCTTGGCGGTGGCGCCTTCGGTACCCGGCTGATGAGCGAGGTGCGAGAGAAGCGCGGCCTGACCTACGGCGTTTACTCGGCATTCAGCCCGATGCAGGTGCGCGGCCCGTTCATGATCAACCTGCAAACCCGTGCCGAGCTTATCGAAGGCACGCTCAAGCTGGTGCAAGGCATTCTCGCCGACTACCTGAAGACGGGCCCGACCCAACAGGAGTTGGACGATGCCAAGCGCGAGCTGGCCGGCAGCTTCCCGCTGTCCAATGCCAGCAACGCCAGCATCGTCGGCCAACTGGGCGCGATCGGCTTCTACAACTTGCCGCTGACCTGGCTGGAGGACTTCATGCAACAGTCCCAGGCCCTTACCGTCGAACAGGTCAAGGCAGCCATGAACAAACACCTGTCAGCCGATAAACTGGTGATCGTCACCGTTGGCCCGAAAGTGCCACAAAAACCGCTGCCAGCACCCACTGACAAGCCCTCCGAGCAACCGCTCGGGGTACCGGAGCACTAATGCCAAGATCCACCCCTCCCGCCCGCCCGCAAGCGGGTCAAAGCAAGGGCCAGGGCCACCTGCGCATCATCGCCGGCGAGTGGCGCAGCCGCCGCCTGGCGGTGCCGGAAGGCGAAGGCCTGCGGCCAACGCCTGACCGCGTACGGGAAACCGTATTCAACTGGCTGGCCCCCTACATCGAGGGTGCCCGCGTGCTGGACGCCTTCACCGGCAGTGGCGCCCTGGTGCTCGAAGCCCTGTCCCGTGGGGCCGAGGACGCCGTGGCGCTGGATAGCAACCCTGCGGCCATCGCCAACCTGAAGAACAACCTCGAAATCCTGCGCTGTCCCCGCGGGCAAATTCTGCAGACCGACGCCCTGCGCTACCTGCAAGGCCCGGCCAAGCAGCAGTTCGATGTCGTGTTCCTCGACCCGCCGTTCCACCAGGACCTGTTGGCCAACACCTGCAACTTGCTGGAGCAGAACCAGTGGCTGAGCGAGCAGGCATGGGTCTACACCGAAAGCGAAGCGGCACCCTCGACCTTGCAACTGCCAGGCAACTGGCGCCTGCACCGCGAGAAGAAGACCGGCCAGGTGCACTACGCACTCTGGCAGCGGGGCTGATTACCCGCCGGGTGGGGTGTACGCAGTGACCACACCCCACCTGCGCCATGGTTGAAGCTGCACCTTCACTTCCACCAATAGCGCAGGTACTGGAGCGCTGTTTCGTGGCAAGCTAGAACGGCACATCATGAGTCGCCTAGCATGCCCAGCCACAACGCCACATTCCGTCCGGCCATCGGCCTGTCCAATCCCCACCTGCAGACCCTGTGGGGGCCACTCTGGCGCAAGCTGCCTGAGCTGCAGCGTGACCGTGAGCGGCTGTGGCTGGCCGACGGTGACTTCATCGACCTGGACTGGCACGGCCCGCACCAACCCCATGCACCACTGGTCCTGGTGCTGCATGGGCTGACCGGCTCGTCTCACTCACCTTACGTGAAAGGCTTGCAGCAAGCGCTGCAAGGCCGCGGCTGGGCCAGCGTGGCAGTGAACTGGCGTGGTTGTTCAGGCGAACCCAACCTGTTGCCGCGCAGCTACCATTCCGGCGCCAGCGAAGACCTGGCGGAAATCGTCAGTCATCTTCGCGCCCAGCGTCCGCTGGCGCCGCTGTATGCGGTGGGCTATTCGCTGGGTGGCAATGTACTGTTGAAATACTTGGGTGAGAGCGGCGTCGCCAGCCAACTGGAGGCAGCAGTTGCAGTATCGGTGCCCTTTCGCCTGGACCACTGTGCCGACCGTATCGGCCAAGGATTCTCCAAGGTGTATCAGGCGCATTTCATGCGCGAGATGCTGGCGTATGTTCAGCTCAAGCAGCGGCACTTCCACGCCCAGGGCCAGCATGAACAGCTGGCGACACTGGAACGCCTGGGCCAACTCGACAACTTGCGCACATTCTGGGACTTCGACGGAAAAGTCACTGCACCGCTCAATGGCTTTCGCGATGCACACGACTACTATCGCCGCTCATCCAGCCACTTCTTCCTTGGCCAGAACCGCACACCAACGCTGATCATCCATTCCAGCGATGACCCGTTCGTGTCCAGCCACAGCCTGCCGACGGCCCGTGAACTGTCACCACAGACCCGCTTCGAACTGCATGACCGCGGTGGACATGTGGGTTTTGTCGATGGCAGCCTGCGAAATCCGGGGTACTACCTGGAACGACGGATTCCGCAGTGGCTGGTGGACGGTAGCTAGCCTCAATTCGTAACGGCTGCCCGCCCCACAGGGTTCAACCCGGTCTGCTTACTCGCCAGTGGCCACAGCATGCTGCGGGTTGTTGATCCAATCGCTCCACGACCCGGCATACAACTTGCCCAGCGGGTACCCCGCCAGCGCCATGGCAAACAGGTTATGGCAAGCCGTTACCCCAGAGCCGCAGTAAGACACCAACTGCGCCGGTGCCCGCCCGGCCAGCTTTTCAGCAAAGCGCTGCTTAAGCTGATCCGCCGGCAAAAAACGCCCATCAGCCCCCAGGTTGTCGGTAAACGCCGCGCACTGGGCACCGGGAATATGCCCCGCCACCGGGTCGATCGGCTCCACTTCACCACGAAAACGTGGCAAGGCACGCGCATCGATCAAAGTCAGGTCTGTGCTACCAAGGCGCTTGCCCAGATGGTCGGCATCAATCAGCAGCTTCGCGTCCGGCTCACCACTGAAAGTGCCCTCACGTTTGGGCGGCGGGTCCAGGCTCAACGGCAGGTGCGCCGCGTGCCAGGCCTTCAGGCCACCGTCGAGAATCGCCACACCGCTGCGCTTGCCCAGCCAGACCAGCAGCCACCAGGCCCGGGCGGCAAAGGCGCCGGGGCCATCGTCATACAGCACCACTTCGCTATCGTTGTTCAGCCCCCACTCTCGCAGGCGCTCGACCAGCCGCTGCGGATCGGGCAATGGGTGGCGCCCGGTGCGCCCCTTGCTCACCGGCCCGCTGAGGTCGCGGTCCAGGTCGGCAAAATGCGCCCCGGCAATATGCCCCTGGGCATAGCTGCGCTGGCCATAGTCCACATCCTCGAGGGCAAAACGGCAGTCGAGGATCACCAACCCGGGCGAGTCCAGTCGCTCGGCCAACTGCTGCGGGGTGATCAATTGCGCAAGGGGCATGACAATCTCCTGGTCAATGGCACGAGGGCCCTGAGCTAGTGCTCCAGGGCCTGGTTGAACGGTACATGGAATTCCTCGCACAGTGCGTCCACGGCAGTGCGAGCATTGTCGGTGACGAAGCCGAGTTCCAGCACAAGCACCTGATAGACGCCGCGCTTGAAGGCTTCTTCACCCAAGTGCGCGGAATGTTCACGCGTGGTGCTGAGAAAACGTACCCATGACGTCAGCACGATCCAGGCGTTGATGGTCAGCGATTCGATCTGTGCCGGCGCCATGGCCAGGATGCCCGCCTCGACGAAGCCGCGGTAGATCGCCTGGCCCTGGCGCAGGCAGCGCTCGGAAAATCGCCGGTAACGGGCGGCCAGTTCGGCATCGCTGTCCAGCAGATGCTCCAGGTCACGGTGCAGGAAGCGGTAGTTCCACATCGCCGCCAGCAAGGCCTTGAGGTAGAAGCGCTTGTCTTCCACGGTTGCCGCGCGGCCCTGTGGCGGGCGCAGAAAGCTGTCCACCAGCGCTTCGTACTGGCTGAACAACAGGGCAATGATCGCCTGCTTGTTGGGGAAGTGGTAATACAGGTTGCCGGGCGAGATTTCCATGTGCGCGGCGATGTGGTTGGTACTGACGCTGCGTTCGCCCTGCTGGTTGAACAGCTCCAGGCTGTTCTGCACGATGCGCTCTCGGGTCTTCATGCGCGGGGCCATGCTCAGCTCCCAGTCTGCGGGCCTTCATCAAAGGTTTATCTTACGGCTTATTACAGGTGGAATGCACCGTTGAACGGCCTGTAAAAATTCGCACCATGGTACAAATTAGAGTATAGGCTCTAGGCAACCCCTGCCCGGACTCGACACCGCCATGAACTCGTCCAGTGCCTTGCCCTCTGTGCAATCCGACCTCGACCTCGCGACGGCGTTCGCGGCCCAACGCCTGGCCTTTGCCGGTAACCCGCTGCCACCGTTGGCGCAGCGGCGGCAGTGGCTGAAAAGCCTGCGTGAAGCCTTGCTGAGCAGCCAGGCAGAACTGATCGACGCCATCAGCCAGGATTTTGCCGGGCGCAGTGCGGACGAGACCTTGCTGGCCGAGCTGCTACCGTCAGTACAGGGCCTGCGCCACGCCGAAAAGCACTTGCAACGCTGGATGCGCAGCAGCCGACGCCGCGTCGGCCTGGCGTTCCAGCCGGCCAGCGCACAGGTGCGCTATCAACCCTTGGGCGTGGTCGGCATCATCGTACCGTGGAACTACCCGCTGTTCCTCGCCATCGGCCCGTTGACCTGCGCCCTGGCCGCCGGCAACCGGGTCATGCTCAAGCTTAGCGAGGCCACGCCCGCGACGGGCCTGGCCCTGCAGCAACTGCTCGAGCGCGTGTTCCCCACAGACCTGGTCAGCGTTGTGCTCGGTGAGGTCGAGGTGGGCCAGGCCTTCGCCCGCCTGCCCTTCGACCACCTGCTGTTCACCGGTGCCACCAGCGTGGGCCGCCAGGTGATGCAGGCTGCCGCACACAACCTGACCCCGGTCACCCTGGAGCTGGGTGGCAAGTCCCCCGCTATTGTTTCTGCCGATGTGCCGCTGGACAGCGCCGCCGAGCGCATCGCCTTCGGCAAGACCCTCAACGCCGGCCAGACCTGCGTCGCCCCCGACTACGTACTGGTGCCGCGCGAACGGCTGCCCGCCTTCAGCGACGCCTACCAGCGCGCCGTGCACCGACTGTACCCGCGCATCGCCGACAACCCCGACTACACCGCCATCATCAACCCGCGCCAGTTGCAGCGCTTGCAGCACCTGCTGGACGATGCCCGCGCCAAAGGCGCGCAAGTACTCGACTTGTACCCAGGCGAAGCCCCTCAGGGCCGGCGCATGCCGCCACACTTGCTGCTGGACGTGAACGACAGCATGCAGGTGATGCAGGACGAAATCTTCGGCCCGCTACTACCGCTAGTGCCTTATGACGGCATCGACCAGGCCTTGGCCTACATCAACCAGCGCCCGCGCCCATTGGCGCTGTACTTCTTTGGCTATGACCGCCGCACCCAGGAGCATGTGCTGCGTCACACCCACTCCGGTGGTGTGTGCCTGAACGACACCTTGCTGCATGTCGCCCAGGACGATCTGCCCTTCGGTGGCATCGGCCCTTCAGGCATGGGCCACTACCATGGTCACGACGGTTTCCTGACCTTCAGCAAGGCCAAGGCGGTACTTGCCAAGCAACGTTTCAACGCCGCACGGCTGATTTACCCGCCTTATGGCAAAGCCTTGCAGCGCCTGGTCTACAAATTGTTCATCCGCTGAGGGCCGCGCCATGCACCGCCGCGAACTGCTGCGCTTCAGCCTCGGCGCCAGTGCTTTTCTGGCTGGCGCCAGCCTGGTGGGGTGCAGCGCGCAAACCGCCGCGACCGGCTATCAGGTACTCCGTGACGACGACCTGCCCCTGCTGCGTGCGCTGATCCCGGTGGTCCTGGCCGGTACACAGGCCACCGATGCGCCGGTGTTGCGCAGCCTCGACAACAAGCTGGCGGCGTTGTCGCCGGAAATGCTCAAGCTCACCCGGCAATTGTTCGACGTGCTCAGCCTGCCGCTGACTCGCGGCCCGCTGACCGGCGTCTGGGGCAGCTGGGGCCAAGCTGGCGCCACACAGGTCACGGCGTTCCTGCAGCGTTGGCAGGACAGCTCGCTGAACCTGCTACGCATGGGGCACGCCTCGTTGCTGCAACTGCTGCAAATGGCCTGGTACGAACGCCCCGAATCCTGGGCAGACTGCGGTTACCCGGGCCCACCAAAAATCTGAAAACAACAAGAGCATCGCCAATGCCTGTCCCCGACCCGTTTCGCCAAGGCCTCGAACGCGGCTGGATCACCCGCGACGCCTCGCGCCTGGAGCACGACCTGTTTCTGGAGGCCGACATCGCCGTGATCGGCAGTGGTGCCGGCGGCGCCACCAGCGCACAGGTGCTCAGCGCAGCCGGTTTCAAGGTGCTGCTGATCGAAGAAGGCCCACTGAAGACCAGCAGCGATTTTCACCTGCTGGAGAATGAAGCTTACGCCAGCCTTTACCAGGAAGGCCTGGGGCGCATGAGCAAGGATGGCGCCATTACCATCCTGCAGGGCCGTGCCGTGGGGGGCACCACGCTGGTGAACTGGACCTCGAGCTTTCGCACCCCGCCGCAAACCCTGGCGCACTGGGCCTCGGTCCACGGCGTGAACGGTTTGGGCGAGGATGAACTACGCCCCTGGTTCGAACGCATGGAGCAGGAACTGGGTATCAGCCCCTGGGCCTTGCCGCCGAATGCCAACAACGATGTGCTGCGTCGGGGCTGCGAACAGCTGGGCTACCGCTGGGGGGTGATCCCGCGCAACGTGCGCGGCTGCTGGAACCTGGGCTACTGCGGCATGGGTTGCCCGGTGAATGCCAAACAATCGATGCTGGTGACCCGTATACCTGCCACCCTCGAGCAAGGCGGCGAGCTGCTGTACCTGGCACGGGCCGAGCGCTTCACCCACAACGGCGAACGCATTCAGAGCCTGACATGCCAGGCCCTGGACGCCCAAGGCATACACCCAACCGGCAGGCAGGTCAGCGTGCGGGCACGCCATTACCTCCTGGCCGGTGGCGGTATCAACAGCCCGGCCCTGCTGCTGCGCTCTGCCGCGCCCGACCCACATGGCCGCCTGGGCAAGCGGACCTTCCTGCACCTGGTCAACTTCAGTGCGGCGCGCTTCAGCGAGCGTATCGACCCCTACTATGGCGCCCCGCAGTCGATCTACAGCGACCATTTCCAGTGGCAAGGGGGCGCAGACGGTCCGGTTGGCTACAAGCTGGAAGTACCGCCGCTGCATCCGGCCCTGGCCAGCACCCTGCTGGGCGGGCACGGCCACGAGAATGCCCGGCGCATGGCCGAGCTGCCCCATACCCATGTGATGCTGGCGCTGCTACGCGATGGTTTTCACCCCGAAAGCCAGGGTGGGACCGTGGATCTGCGCGGCGATGGTTCACCCGTGCTCGATTACCCGGTCACCGACTACCTGCGTGACGGCTTGCGGCGCGCCTACCGGAGCATGGCACAAGTCCAGTTTGCCGCTGGCGCCACCCAGGTAACCCCGGTGCACAGCGACGCCAGCGCCGCATCAGGCCTGGAGCAGGCCCTGACCATGATCGACAGGCTGCGCCTGGAGCTCTTCCGCACGCGCTTGGGCAGCGCCCATGTGATGGGCGGCTGCGCCCTCGGCGAAGACCCGCGCCAGGCGGTGTGCGACAGCCTGGGCCGCCATCACCAGCTGGAAAACCTGTCGATTCACGACGGCTCGCTGTTCCCCACCAGCATCGGCGCCAACCCGCAATTGTCGGTGTATGCCATCAGCGCCAGGCTCAGTGAAGCACTGGCCACCCGCCTGGCACACAGCGCATGACAACGAATATGACCCCTGTCTATAGTGCCATCAGTCGGCCGCATGACTTGGCCGGGGCGCCGTCGCTGCGCTACCATCCGACTCCCCAACGCACTCCAGCCAGGATGACGCGATGAACCGAGTGTTGTACCCGGGTACTTTCGACCCCATTACCAAAGGCCATGGCGATCTGGTCGAGCGCGCTTCGCGGCTATTCGACCACGTGATCATCGCGGTGGCGGCCAGCCCCAAGAAAAACCCGTTGTTCCCGCTGGAACAACGGGTTGAGCTCGCCCGTGAGGTCACCAAGCACCTGCCCAATGTCGAAGTCATCGGCTTCTCTTCCCTGTTGGCGCATTTCGCCAAGGAACAGGGTGCCAACGTCTTCCTGCGTGGCCTGCGTGCGGTGTCCGACTTCGAGTACGAGTTCCAGCTGGCGAACATGAACCGGCAACTGGCCCCCGATGTCGAGAGCCTGTTCCTGACGCCGTCGGAGCGTTATTCGTTCATTTCCTCGACCTTGGTCCGGGAGATTGCAGCGCTGGGCGGTGATATCAGCAAGTTCGTCCACCCGGTGGTAGCCGACGCGCTGACTGAACGCTTCAAGAAGCAAGCCTGACGCCTGATTGTCGCGCCCGCGTGCACTGCGGGCGCGAATGCGGCACAATTGTGCCCATTGCGTTGAACATGCCCGGGCTGTGAGCCCCGGCCGGAGCCCCCATGTCCCTGATCATCACCGACGATTGCATCAATTGCGACGTCTGCGAACCCGAGTGCCCGAACGAGGCTATCTCCCAAGGCGAAGAGATCTACGTGATCGACCCTAACCTGTGCACCCAGTGCGTAGGCCATTACGACGAGCCGCAGTGCCAGCAGGTCTGCCCGGTCGACTGCATCCCGCTGGATGAAGCGCACCCGGAAACCGAAGAACAGCTGATGGCCAAGTATCGCCGGATCACTGGCAAGGGCTGATCACTGCCCTTCTCTGCACGGTCCCTGTGGGAGCGGGCATGCCCGCTCCCACAGTTACCGCGCCAACGTTCAGGTTTCGCTTCAACAGGTTCGCAGCGAACGTTTCATCGCTGGCAACGCGGGCAGTACACGCTCGCCCTCTGCCCCAGCTTCACCTCGCGCAACTCAGTGCCGCATACCTTGCACGGCTGCCCGCCACGCCCGTACACAAACAGTTCCTGCTGGAAGTACCCCGGCTGCCCGTCGCCACCGATGAAGTCACGCAGGGTGGTACCGCCCTGCTCGATCGCCGCCGCCAGCACCCGCTTGATTTCGGTCGCCAGCTTCAGGTAGCGCGCCCGGGAAATCCCGCCCGCTTCCCGGCGTGGGTCGATACCGGCAGCAAACAGCGCCTCGGTGGCGTAGATGTTGCCCACTCCCACCACCACCGCGTTGTCCATGATGAACGGCTTGACCGCCATCGACCGCCCGCGGGACAGCTGGAACAGCCGCTCACCATCGAACAGGTCGGTCAGCGGCTCAGGCCCCAGGCGCAGCAGTAGCTCATGGTTCAGAGGGTCCAGGCTCCACAGCATGGCACCAAAGCGGCGTGGGTCGGTGTAGCGCAGCATCAGCCCGGACTCCAGTTCGATGTCGACATGCTCATGCTTGGCCGCCGGCAAGCCCAGCTCGACCAGCCGCAGGTTGCCCGACATGCCCAAGTGGCTGATCAGCGTCCCCACTTCGGCATTGATCAACAGGTACTTGGCGCGTCGCTCCACGCTGACGATGCGCTGCCCTGACAGACGCACATCGAGGTCTTCCGGAATCGGCCAGCGCAGGCGTCGGTCGCGTACCACCACACGGCTGACGCGCTGGCCTTCCAGGTGTGGCGCAATACCGCGCCGGGTGGTTTCTACTTCTGGCAATTCCGGCATGTGTCAGTGTCCGCCCAACTCGCGAATGTTCTGCTTGAGGTTTTCGAAATCGTATTCCGACAAGCCAATGTAATCGAGCACCAACGGGCCGACCGCATTCCATTCGTGGTCCACCGACTGGTTGCCCAGCACCCGGTAGGACGCGCAGATATGCTCGGCCATCTTCAGCACCGCCAGCAGGTTTTTCAGCTGGCTCTGGGTGTTGCGCGAGGTATCGTCGCGGAACACGGCCAAGGCATTGTGGTGGTTGGCGATGGCCGCACTGAGGTGTTCGGGCAAGCGCCAGGATTTGGCTGTGAAGTAGCCAACCACTGAATGGTTGGTGTTGAACGCTCGGTTTTCGGTATCGACCACGCGTGTTTCTTCATCGGCCTTGGCGTATGCCTCTTCCAGCACGTCCATGTAAGTGGGGAAGCGCTTGAGCATCAACGGCACGCCACAGTCATGGAAGAGGCCAAGGGTATAGGCCTCGTCCGCCGCCTGAATGCCGGTTCGCTTGGCCAGCGTCAGGCAGGTCATCGCCACGTCCTGGGCGGTATCCCAGAAGCGGTTGAGGGTAACGATGGTCTCGTCGCTCATCTCACCCTTGATCGACTGGGCGTTGATCAGGTTGATGATCGAACGGCTACCCAGCAGGTTCACCGCACGCTGGATCGAACCGATCTTGTTGGACAAGCCGAAGTGCGGAGAGTTGACCAGCTTGAGCAAGGCGCCAGAGAGGCCCGGGTCCTGGGAAATCAGCTTGGCGATGGTTTCCAGGTCAGGGTCAGGCATGTACTGCTCGAACTGCAGATCGACCATGATCTGCGGTTGAGGCGGGATGGTGATGCCTTGCAAGGCTTGCTGGATCTGTTCGGCGCTGAGTTCTTGGGACATACGTGCACACTCGTTTAGGACGCGGCATTTTAACCCTCTAAGCGCCCCCGGTTACCACTCCTCTAAAGGCGAAAGCACCGCAGACACGTTATAATCCCGCTCTTTTTCCCGGAGCGACGTCATGTCCCTGCCCAGCCTTCGCCTCAAAGCCAATGCCGACCGCCGCCTGCGCGCCGGCCACCTGTGGGTCTACAGCAACGAAGTCGATGTCAGCGCGACCCCTTTGCAAGGCTTCCAGGCGGGTCAGCAGGCCATTCTCGAGGCAGCCAACGGCAAGCCGCTGGGCATCGTCGCGCTGAGCCCTAACAACCTGATCTGCGCCCGCCTGCTGTCACGCGACATCAAGCTGCCGCTGGACAAGTCGCTGCTGGTACACCGCCTGAACGTCGCCCTGTCGCTGCGCGAGCGCCTGTTCGACCAGCCGTGCTACCGCCTGGTCTACGGTGACTCCGACCTGCTCCCAGGCCTGGTGGTCGACCGCTTCTTCGATATCCTCGTGGTGCAGCTGGCCTCGGCCACCATGGAAGCGCACAAGGATGACGTGATCGCCGCACTGGTGCAGGTGCTCAAGCCCAGCGGCATCCTGTTCAAGAACGATTCCGCCGCGCGCGACGCCGAAGGCCTGCAGCGCTATGTCGAGACCGTCTACGGCGAAGTGCCGGACTGGGTGCCGCTGGAAGAGAACGGCGTCAAGTTCGAGGCCCCGGTGCGCGAAGGCCAGAAGACGGGCTGGTTCTACGACCACCGCATGAACCGGGCCCGCCTGGCGCCATACGTGAAGGGCAAGCGTGTACTCGACCTGTTCAGCTACATCGGCGGCTGGGGCGTGCAGGCCGGTGCCTTTGGCGCCAGCGAAGTGTTCTGTGTCGATGCCTCGGGCTTTGCCCTGGACGGCGTGGAGCGTAATGCTGCACTGAACGGCATCAGCGAGAAGCTGACCTGCATCGAAGGCGACGTGTTCGAAGCCCTGCGCGAGCTGAAGGCGGCCGAAGAACGCTTCGACGTGATCATTGCCGACCCACCTGCCTTCATCAAGCGCAAAAAAGACCTGAAAAACGGCGAAGCGGCCTACCGCCGCCTGAACGAACAGGCCATGCGCATGTTGAACAAAGACGGCATCCTCGTCAGCGCCTCGTGCTCGATGCATCTGCCCGAGGACGATCTGAACAACATCCTGCTGACCAGCGCCCGCCACCTGGACCGCAACATGCAGTTGCTCGAGCGAGGCGGTCAGGGCCCGGATCACCCGGTACACCCGGCCATCGCCGAAACCCGCTACATCAAAAGCATCACCTGCCGGTTACTGCCGAACAGCTGAAATCTGCCAAAAAGGGCCGCCCAGCGGCCCTTTCCTGCCGCAATCCCCCCGCCAACCATCCACATCTGCATTCCCTCACCGCGCCAGCGGTGTAGAATCGGCCTATTCATCGCCAGTCATCCCCGGCGGGTTTATGAGCTCTGGTCAAGCACGCGGCGATCCCGCGCCGTCTTGGCCCCATCCGTGCCAGTGGCAACCGGCCTGCGGCGCAAAGGACAAGAGAAGCTCACTCCCCTATTTGTGACCTGATTAAGCCGCCAGGAGTGTTTCATGCCTGATTATCGTTCCAAGACTTCCACCCAAGGCCGCAACATGGCCGGCGCCCGCGCCCTGTGGCGCGCCACCGGGATGAAGGACGAAGACTTCAAGAAACCGATCATTGCCATCGCCAACTCGTTCACCCAGTTCGTCCCGGGCCATGTGCACCTGAAGGACCTGGGCCAGCTGGTGGCTCGCGAAATCGAACGCGCCGGTGGCGTGGCCAAGGAATTCAACACCATCGCGGTCGATGACGGCATCGCCATGGGCCACGACGGCATGCTGTACTCGCTGCCAAGCCGCGAAATCATTGCCGACGCCGTGGAATACATGGTCAATGCGCACTGCGCTGACGCCATCGTCTGCATCTCCAACTGCGACAAGATCACCCCCGGCATGCTGATGGCCGCCCTGCGCCTGAACATCCCGGTGATCTTCGTTTCCGGCGGCCCGATGGAAGCCGGCAAGACCAAGCTGGCCAGCCACGGCCTGGACCTGGTCGATGCCATGGTCATCGCAGCCGACTCCACGGCCTCCGACGAGAAAGTCGCAGAATACGAGCGCAGCGCCTGCCCGACCTGCGGTTCGTGCTCCGGCATGTTCACCGCCAACTCGATGAACTGCCTGACCGAAGCCCTGGGCCTGGCCCTGCCGGGCAACGGTTCGACCCTGGCCACCCACTCTGACCGCGAGCAGCTGTTCCTCACGGCCGGCCGCACCATCGTCGAGCTGTGCAAACGCTACTACGGCGAGAATGACGAGTCGGTCCTGCCACGCAGCATCGCCAACTTCAAAGCGTTCGAAAACGCCATGATGCTGGACATCGCCATGGGCGGTTCGACCAACACCATCCTGCACCTGCTGGCAGCAGCACAAGAAGGTGAAGTGGCGTTCGACCTGCGCGACATCGACCGCCTGTCACGCAAAGTGCCGCAGCTGTGCAAAGTGGCGCCGAACATCCAGAAGTACCACATGGAAGACGTCCACCGCGCCGGCGGCATCTTCAGCATCCTCGGTTCGCTGGCCCGTGGCGGCCTGCTGCACACCGACCTGCCGACCGTGCACAGCCGCAGCATGGAAGAAGCCATCGCCAAATGGGACATCACCCAGACCGATGACGAAGCCGTGCACACCTTCTTCAAGGCTGGCCCTGCCGGTATCCCGACCCAGACCGCATTCAGCCAGTCGACCCGTTGGGAAACCCTCGACGACGACCGTGAAAACGGCTGCATCCGCAGCTTCGAACACGCCTACTCGCAAGAGGGCGGCCTGGCCGTGCTGTACGGCAACATCGCACTGGATGGCTGCGTGGTCAAAACGGCCGGTGTGGACGAATCGATCCACGTGTTCGAGGGCACCGCGAAGATCTTCGAAAGCCAGGACAGCGCCGTGCGCGGCATCCTCGCCGACGAGGTGAAAGCCGGCGACATCGTCATCATCCGCTACGAAGGCCCGAAAGGCGGCCCGGGCATGCAAGAAATGCTCTACCCGACCTCGTACCTCAAGTCCAAAGGCCTGGGCAAGGCCTGCGCCCTGCTCACCGACGGTCGCTTCTCGGGCGGTACCTCGGGCCTGTCGATCGGCCACGCCTCGCCAGAGGCCGCGGCGGGCGGCGCCATCGGCCTGGTGCGCGACGGCGACAAGGTACTGATCGACATCCCTAACCGTTCGATCAACCTGCTGGTCAGCGATGAAGAGCTGGCGGAACGCCGTGTCGAACAGGACAAGAAGGGCTGGAAGCCAGCCGAGGTCCGTCCACGCAAGGTGACCACGGCGCTCAAGGCCTATGCCCTGCTGGCCACCAGTGCCGACAAGGGTGCGGTGCGTAACAAGGCAATGCTCGAAGGGCTGTAAGGGCTTTTCTGGCATTGGCACAACCGGCGTCTCGTACGCCGGTTTTTTTTGCCTGTGGATAAAGGCCGGATCAAAGCTCTCCCTTCGCGACACATTGGCGTAATTGCGCCAGCAGCAGGGCAGCCGAGCGCTTCGGTGTCGCCGCCGACGTCAGCACGAACTGCGCTTGAGGCAAGGCTGGCAACGTCGACACCTCCACCAGGCCGGCAGCCAGAGCAGAAGATCGCGTGACAGGCGTTACCCCAAGCCCGCCACTTACGGCGGTCATCAGCCCGCCGACACTTGGGCTCTGGCAAACGATGCGCCATTGCCGCCCGGCGCGTACCAAGGCCTCGATAGCTGCGGCCCGATAAGGGCATTGATCAGAAAATACCGCCAAGGGCACAGGCGTGGTGACCTCATCGCTGCCCAGCGCAATCGGCCCTCTCGCCCACACCAATGGTTCGGACCAAAGCACCTCGCCACGTTCTTCATCGCTGCAGCGGCTGCCCAATACGATATCCAGCCCACCCGAGTGGACGAGCGAGAGCAACTCCCCAGTCAGGCCGACGGTCAGGGACACCTCTGCATCGGGATGTGCCACCGAAAAACGACGCATGCAGTCGATGATCGGGGCTTTCACCATTTCCTCGCTCAACCCCACGTACACCGTGCCTGACACCCGCCGACCTGCCCCAAGGCTTGCGCGGGCATCATCGTGCAGCGCCAGGATGGTGCGGGCATAGCCTGCCAACCGAGCGCCTGCGGGTGTCAGGCTGACCGAGCGGGTCGTACGCTCCAGCAATTTTTGTCCGGCTTCGCGTTCAAGCCGCCGAATATGAGCGCTGATCGCCGACTGCGTTAGGTGCAGCCTCTGCGCAGCACGGGTGAAACCACCGGTGTCGGCAACGGCAAGCAAGCTCCGCAAAAGCACAGTATCGAACACAGATTCATCACCTATCTCACTCAATCTCGCGAGCATACGTCATTTCTATAATGAATCGCCCTGAATCAGACTGACCACCGAACGCCTGGGCGCTCAAGCGCCGGGCAAGGCTTATCAACACTACTTGGGAGAAGCCCCGTGGTTGAACGTATCTTGTATGTCTGCGCCTCACCCAGAGGAGAGCGGTCCGTTTCCGCTCAGATTACCGACGTGTTCCTGGCGGCATTGGCCGAGCGCAAAGCGGTGGAAATCGATCACTTGAATCCTTGGGAATGTGAACTGCCTGAGGTAGATGGCGCCTTGCTCGCGGCGAAGTACGCGGGGCTTGCCGATGCCCCGCTGTCAACCACACAGGCAGCTGCATGGGACCGGATCAAGGCCCTCGCTCAACGGTTCCACCGGGCGGATACCTTGGTGTTCAGCGTACCGCTGTGGAATTTCGGTATTCCGTACAAGCTCAAGCACCTGATCGACGCGATTTCGCACAAAGACGTGCTGTTCACCTTCGATGAGCAAGGATTGAACGGCATGCTTGGCGGGCGTCGAGCGATTGCCATCTACACCCGTGGTTTGGGCTACGGGCCCGGCTCACAGACACCCGACCAAGTGTTTGGCCTGGAGAAAACCTTCATCGACACATGGTTTCGCTTCGTTGGGATTAACCAGGCGCACAGTTTAGTGGTCGAACAGACCCTCGGCCCTGAGGGCGCCAGGATCCGTGAACGTGCCATTGAACAAGTGACCCTGCTGGCGCAGACCATTGACCAGAAAGCGGCCCAGACCCTCATTGTGGGCCGCGATGGTTGATATTCCCGTTACTGGATCTGCTCCGGCGTGACGATCACCCAGTTCTTGTCGGCCGTCACCGGCAACCCTTCCTTGGCCTGCGCCGCCGCATTTTTGGCAATCATCCCGTTGAGCTGGTCCATGTACTTGGCCTTGCGGTTTATCCACAGGTGGATACCGCCTTTGCCCACATCCACACCGTGGAACTGCATGTAGCCATCGCTGGTCGGCGTGTCGCCGCCCACCAGCACCGGTTTCTTCCATTCATCGATGTAGGTAAGGATCGCCGCCTGCTTGCCCGCCATCCAGGTGGCCGGAGTCCACAGGTAGGGGGTCAGCTCCAGGCCCTCGTTAGCCTTGGCATCGTAGTGCCCGGCGCTGATCTGCTTGCGCGCAGTGGTCAGCTGGCCGCTGGCGCGGTCCTTGAGCAGCAGGCTCACGCCAATCACGTTCTGGGGTTTCACGTTGTATCCATACTTGGGGTCCGAGGCGACCATGCGTACCAGCTCTTCGGAGGCAGCCGAAACCACATAGACCTCGATGCCATTCTCCATCAGCTTGTTGTACAGCTCGGCCTGGCCCTTGAAGACCTTGGGCGGCTGAACCTCGATGGCCTTGACCTGGTCGCCTTCGTAATAGGTGCTGGGGATCGGCTTGGTCGAGGCCATCAGCTCATCCACCTGCGCCTTCAGCTGCTTGAGGGTAAAACCGGAGAACACCTGGGCTACCCACGGGTAGCAGACCATGTCATCGATTTCACACAGCCGGTAGTAGTAACTGAACAGGCTTTCCTTGTGCTCGGCAGTGTCCTTGAACGGCATCAGCTTCAGCGAAGGGTCGAGCTTGTCGCGGCTTAGCAGCCCCTTGTTTTCCATGAACGGAAGCAAGGCTTCTTCCAGGTCATAGCGGTAACTGGTGTTGTCCATGTCGAACACCGCGTAGTTACCCTTGTTGGCATTGGCGGCGATCATGCTGTCGAGCTGCTTGGCTGCGTCGGCAGGCCAGTGTTTGAGCTCGGTGGCGAAGGTTTCGATACTGAACAGCAGGGACAGGCCGATGGCGGCGGCTTTCACAGCGACTTTCATGTACGAATCTCCTGAAATGACCCAGAAACGCTAGTGCAACAATCCCCACTGCAAACCCTCGATAACGACCCCCAGGCAACTGTAAACGCCTTGTTCATTGCAATTTGCGACACCTCGTTATTCCATAAACGACTATGTAAATTCCATTTGGGTATAAATTCGTTTGTTTTCAGGCTGTTAGCATTTCCGTTCGCAATCGCTCACAGAGGCGATGCCACTTCTGCTTTTTTCTGCTGGAGCTTCAATGAACCTGCCGCTGTCACTCAACCTGCTGGCGTTCCTGGCCCTGTTGCTGGGCCTGGCACAAACCCGCCGCACCGACTGGAGCCTGGCCAAGAAGGTACTGCTTGGCCTGGTGCTGGGCGTGGTCTTCGGCCTTGTGCTGCATACGATCTATGGCGCAGGCCACCCCGTGCTCAAGGCAACCATCGCCTGGCTCGATCTGGTCGGCAACGGCTATGTCGGCCTGTTACAAATGATCGTCATGCCGCTGATCTTCGCCTCGATCCTCAGTGCCGTGGCACGTTTGCACAATGCCTCTTCGCTGGGCCGCATCAGCGTGCTGAGCATCGGCACCCTGCTGCTGACCACTGCCATTGCTGCCCTGATCGGCATTGTGTTGACCAACCTGTTCGGCCTCAGCGCCGAGGGCCTGGTGGCCGGCGTCCAGGAAAGCGCACGCATGCAGGTTATCCACAGTGACTACGCGGGCAAGGTCGCCGACCTCAACATCCCGCAACTGCTGCTGTCGTTCATCCCCAGCAACCCGGTAGGCGACCTGGCGCGGGCCAAGCCGACCTCGATCATCAGCGTGGTGATCTTTGCGGTGTTCCTCGGCCTGGCCGCGCTGCAGTTGATCAAGGACGACGCGGAGAAGGGCGAGCGCGCCCTGTCGGCCATCGACACCCTGCAGGCGTGGGTGATGCGCCTGGTGCGGATCGTGATGAAGCTGACCCCCTATGGCGTGCTGGCGTTGATGACCAAAGTCGTGGCCAGCTCCAACACGGAGGACATCCTCAAGCTGGGCAGCTTCGTGGTGGTGTCGTACCTGGGCCTGGGGTTGATGTTCGTGGTGCACGGCATGATCCTCGCCGCCACCGGCGTGAGCCCGCTGCGCTTCTTCCGCAAGGTGTGGCCGGTGCTGACCTTTGCCTTCACCAGCCGCTCCAGCGCCGCCAGCATTCCACTGAACATCGAAGCACAAACCCGCCGTCTGGGCGTGCCCCAATCGATCGCCAGCTTCAGCGCATCGTTCGGCACCACCATTGGCCAGAACGGCTGTGCCGGGCTCTATCCGGCCATGCTGGCGGTGATGGTTGCGCCAGCGGTAGGCATCGATACCTTCGACCCGCTGTGGATCGCCACCCTGGTGGCCATCGTCACGCTGAGCTCGGCAGGCGTTGCCGGCGTGGGCGGCGGTGCCACCTTCGCCGCGCTGATCGTGCTGCCAGCCATGGGCTTGCCGGTGGAGTTGGTGGCGCTGCTGATTTCGGTGGAGCCGCTGATCGACATGGGCCGTACGGCGTTGAACGTGAACGGTTCGATGACGGCGGGCGTTGTCACCAGCCAGCTGTTGAAAGAGACGGACAAGGAAGTGCTGGCCGGTGATGAACATGCCGAGCTGAGCCACACCTGACAGATCGCCGGGGCGCAATGCGCCCCTTTCGCGACAAGACCGCTCGTGTCTTGCTCAAAATCTGAACACCCTGCTGTCCCCCGTAGGAGCGGGTTCACCCGCGAAAGGGCCAGGCCTGCTGGCCAATTTTCACCAGCCGTTCGCCGTTGCCGCCGCTATCGTATTCGCGGGTAAACCCGCTCCTACAGGGTGGTGGATACACATCGGGGGTTGGACACAGGCCGTTGTAGGAGCGGGTTCACCCGCGAAGGGCTGCAAAGCAGCCCCCAACAATCTCAACCCTTATCCCAAACCTCGAAGTGATACACCGGCTTACCTTCCTCAGCCCGTGCCTCGCTAGAAGTCAGCCTCCACTGCCCTTCATCAAACGCCGGGAACCACGCATCCCCCTCTGGCGCCAACTCAACCCGCGTCAGGTACATGCGGCTGACCAGCCCCTTCTCCAGCGCCTGCCCATACAGCTGCGCGCCACCAATCAGCATCAGCTCACCGACGCCCTGCTCGCGCGCCCACTGCTCGGCCCGCACCAAAGCCTCTTCAAGCGAGGCGAACACCTCGGCCCCCGCCAGTTCAAGCCCCGGCTGGCGGCTGACCACGATGTTCAGCCGCCCCGGCAGCGGCCGCCCCAGCGAATCCCAGGTCTTGCGCCCCATGATGATCGGCTTGCCCAGGGTGGTGGCCTTGAAGTACTTGAAGTCCCCCGGCAAATGCCAGGGCATGGAGTTGTCGATGCCGATCACGCGGTTCTCGGCATAAGCCGCGATCAGGCTGAGGGGGAGTGATGTATTCATGCCGGCGAGGATAGCACCGGGCGTGTGGGTTATGCTTCTGCCTTGACCTGTGCAATGGAAGACCTTGTGACTGCACCCACGCCACTGGACAAGCGCTGGCTCACCGAAGCGGTACGCCTGCGCGAAGAACATGCCGGCCCGCTGGAAGACCAGGAAGCCAACCGCCACGCCCGCCAGCTAGGTGGCGACCTGGCCACGCGCATCGAAACACGTGCGCTGTTCCTGGCCGAGCGCGATGGCATGACCGGCGCCCTGCGCCATTGGAAGCAGGGCGCGCGCCTGGCGCTGCTGGCCCTGCTGCTGATGGCCGTGCTCAGCGGCGCAGGCCTGGGGCTGGCCGCCCTCGGTGACGGGCAGCGCCCGGTGAATGTGTTCTGGGCGCTGGGCAGCCTGCTCGGGCTGAACCTGCTGATGCTGCTGGGCTGGGGCATGGGTTTTGCCCTGAGCGGCGAGCATGGCGCAGGGCTGGGCCGCTTGTGGCTGTGGCTAAGCGAACGCTTTGCCCGCGATGCCAAGGCCGCGCACCTGGCGCCAGCGCTGCTGGTGCTGCTGCAACGTCAACGCCTCAACCGGTGGCTGCTCGGCCTGTTGGTACATGGCCTTTGGCTGTTGGCGATGCTTACCGCACTGGGCATGCTGCTGGCCTTGCTGGCGACCCGGCGCTATGGCTTTGTCTGGGAAACCACCTTGCTCGCCCCCGCCCCGTTCATTCACCTGACCCAATCGCTGGGCGCCCTGCCCTCGTTGCTGGGCTTCGCCGTGCCCGACGAAGCCATGATCCGCGCCAGCGGCGACAGCCTGCCGGCACTGGACATGGCACGCCAGGCCTGGGCCAGCTGGCTGCTCGGCGTAGTGCTGGTATACGGCCTGCTGCCCCGCCTGCTGCTGGCCGGGTTGTGCCTGTGGCGCTGGCGCCAGGGCCGTGAACGCCTGATGCTAGACCTGGGCCTGCCCGGCTACACGCAACTGCGCGAAGCACTGATGCCGCGCAGCGAGCGCATCGGCGTGCAGGATGCAGCCCCGGAAGCCTTGCCGCAGTTTGCCGCCGGGCAGCTGGAAAGCGGCAGCAGCGGTGCCCTGCTGGTGGGCCTGGAGCTGGACGACCAGCGCCCTTGGCCACCCGCCCTGCCAAAAAGCGTGACCGATGCCGGCGTGCTCGACAGCCGCGAATCACGCAACCGCCTGTTGGAACAGCTCAGCCGCTTCCCACCGGCACGCCTGGCCATCGCCTGCGACCCACGCCGCTCGCCCGACCGCGGCAGCCTGGCGCTGCTCGCCGAACTGGCGCGCAATGCCGGCGCCACCCGTATCTGGCTGCTGCAGGCTGCACAAGGTCAGCCCCTCGATGCCGAGCGCCTGGGCGATTGGCACGAAGCCCTTGACCGCCTTGGCCTGCAACATGCCGACACTTCACCGCTGACCTGGCTGGAGCATGGCCATGACTGAGCCACTGAAACTGGCCGTGGTCGGCCATACCAATGTTGGCAAAACCTCGCTACTGCGCACTCTGACCCGCGACGTCGGCTTTGGCGAAGTGTCCCACCGCCCCAGCACCACCCGCCATGTGGAAGGTGCGCGACTGTCTGTGGACGGTGAACCCTTGCTGGAGCTGTACGACACGCCCGGCCTGGAAGATGCCATCGCGCTGCTGGACTACCTTGAACGTCTGGAACGCCCGGGCGAGCGCCTGGACGGCCCAGCCCGCCTGGAGCGTTTTCTGCAGGGCAGCGAAGCACGCCAACGTTTCGAGCAGGAGGCCAAGGTATTGCGCCAACTGCTGGCCAGTAATGCCGGGCTGTATGTGATCGATGCGCGCGAGCCGGTGCTGGCCAAGTACCGAGACGAACTGGAAGTACTGGCCAACTGCGGCAAGCCGTTGCTGCCGGTGCTCAACTTCGTCGCCAGCAGCCAGCACCGCGAACCGGAATGGCGTGAAGCCCTTGCCCGGCTTGGGCTTCACGCCTTGGTGCGGTTCGACAGCGTGGCCCCGCCAGAGGATGGCGAACGCCGTTTGTACGAAAGCCTGGCGCTGCTGCTGGAAAGCGCCCGCCCGGCGCTGCAACGGCTGATCGACGACCAGCAGGCGCAGCGCTTGGCACGCCGGCACAGCGGCAAGCGCCTGATCGCCGAACTGCTGCTCGATTGCGCTGCATGCCGGCGCAGTGTCGAGGCCGAACCAGCGGCAGAAGCCCGGGCCATCGAGGCGCTGCGCCAGGACATACGCCAACGAGAACAACGCTGCGTCGAAGCCTTGCTCAAGCTGTATGCCTTCCGCCGCGAGGACGCCCATGCCAGCGACCTGCCGTTGCTGGATGGCCGCTGGGGCGATGACTTGTTCAATCCAGAGACGTTGAAACTGCTGGGCGTGCGCCTGGGCAGCGGCGTGGCGGCGGGGGCGGCAGCGGGGGCCGGGGTCGATTTGCTGGTTGGTGGCCTTACCCTCGGCGCGGCGGCGCTGGCCGGGGCGATTGCCGGCGGTGCGCTGCAGACGGCACGCAACTATGGTTCGCGGTTGATGGGAAAGCTCAAAGGCAAGCGCGAGCTGACCGTGGACGACACGGTATTGCGTCTGCTGGCCTTGCGTCAGCAGCAGTTGATGGTGGCGCTGGATAACCGCGGGCATGCCGCTCAGGACAGTATTCGCCTGGGTGAGCTGGATGAAAAGGCCTGGCGTGAGGGCAAGTTGCCGGAAGCGTTGGTCAAAGCGCGGGCGCACCCGCAGTGGTCCACCCTCAACCCTGGGGCGAAGCTGAACCAGGCTGAGCGGCAGGAGCAGTTGGAAGCGCTGGTTTCACAGATTTGAGCCAGCAGGGCCGGCCCTTTCGCGGGTAAACCCGCTCCTACGGGCGGCCGGTGTACAACCACCGATGTGTGCCCACCACCAATCC
>NZ_JBICMK010000067.1:0-1073 GCF_043106315.1 Pseudomonas sp. FYR_5
GCCGCTGCGACTGTTTATTAAAAACACAGCACTCTGCAAACACGAAAGTGGACGTATAGGGTGTGACGCCTGCCCGGTGCCGGAAGGTTAATTGATGGGGTTAGCGCAAGCGAAGCTCTTGATCGAAGCCCCGGTAAACGGCGGCCGTAACTATAACGGTCCTAAGGTAGCGAAATTCCTTGTCGGGTAAGTTCCGACCTGCACGAATGGCGTAACGATGGCGGCGCTGTCTCCACCCGAGACTCAGTGAAATTGAAATCGCTGTGAAGATGCAGTGTATCCGCGGCTAGACGGAAAGACCCCGTGAACCTTTACTATAGCTTTGCACTGGACTTTGAATTTGCTTGTGTAGGATAGGTGGGAGGCTTTGAAGTGGGGACGCCAGTTCTCATGGAGCCATCCTTGAAATACCACCCTGGCAACTTTGAGGTTCTAACTCAGGTCCGTTATCCGGATCGAGGACAGTGTATGGTGGGTAGTTTGACTGGGGCGGTCTCCTCCCAAAGAGTAACGGAGGAGTACGAAGGTGCGCTCAGACCGGTCGGAAATCGGTCGTAGAGTATAAAGGCAAAAGCGCGCTTGACTGCGAGACAAACACGTCGAGCAGGTACGAAAGTAGGTCTTAGTGATCCGGTGGTTCTGTATGGAAGGGCCATCGCTCAACGGATAAAAGGTACTCCGGGGATAACAGGCTGATACCGCCCAAGAGTTCATATCGACGGCGGTGTTTGGCACCTCGATGTCGGCTCATCACATCCTGGGGCTGAAGCCGGTCCCAAGGGTATGGCTGTTCGCCATTTAAAGTGGTACGCGAGCTGGGTTTAGAACGTCGTGAGACAGTTCGGTCCCTATCTGCCGTGGACGTTTGAGATTTGAGAGGGGCTGCTCCTAGTACGAGAGGACCGGAGTGGACGAACCTCTGGTGTTCCGGTTGTCACGCCAGTGGCATTGCCGGGTAGCTATGTTCGGAAGAGATAACCGCTGAAAGCATCTAAGCGGGAAACTTGCCTCAAGATGAGATCTCACTGGGATCTTGAATCCCCTAAAGGGCCGTCGAAGACTACGACGTTGAT
>NZ_JBICMK010000068.1:0-9117 GCF_043106315.1 Pseudomonas sp. FYR_5
GCCGGCACAGGAGAGCTGCTTACTCTCCGCGGCTCTTCTTGACGATGCCGTCGGCAATGCTCGCCGGCGCCTCGGCATAGCGGGTGAACTCCATCGAGAAGCTTGCCCGGCCCTGGGTCATCGAGCGCATCGAGGTGGCGTAGCCGAACATTTCGCCCAGCGGAACTTCGGCACGGATCACCTTGCCAGCCGGCGTTTCATCACCGTCCTGGATCATGCCGCGACGTCGGCTCAAGTCGCCGAGGATGTCGCCCTGGTACTCCTCCGGCGTCACCACCTCAACCTTCATCACCGGCTCCAGCAACACTGCGCCACCTTTCTGCGACAACTGCTTGGTGGCCATCGACGCGGCGATCTTGTAGGCCATCTCGTTGGAGTCGACATCGTGGTACGAGCCGTCGAACACGGCGGCCTTGAGGTTGATCAGTGGGTAGCCGGCAAGCACGCCGTTCTTCATTTGCTCCTCGATACCCTTCTGGATGGCCGGGATGTACTCGCGCGGTACCACGCCGCCGACAATCTCGTTGATGAACTCCAGGCCTTCTTTGCCTTCATCACCGGGGGCGAAACGGATCCAGCAATGGCCATACTGGCCGCGGCCGCCGGATTGGCGAACAAAGCGGCCCTCGATCTCGCAGGTGTTGCGGATCTTCTCGCGGTAGGCCACCTGTGGCTTGCCGATGTTGGCCTCGACGTTGAACTCGCGGCGCATGCGGTCGACGATGATGTCCAGGTGCAGCTCGCCCATGCCCGAGATGATGGTCTGGCCGGTCTCTTCATCGGTACGCACGCGGAATGAGGGGTCTTCCTGGGCCAGCTTGCCCAGCGCGATCCCCATTTTTTCCTGGTCGGCTTTGGTTTTTGGCTCCACTGCTACGGAAATCACCGGGTCGGGGAAGTCCATGCGTTCGAGAATGATCGGCTTGTCCATGTCGCACAGGGTATCGCCGGTGGTCACGTCCTTCATGCCGATCAGTGCGGCGATATCGCCGGCGCACACGTCCTTGATTTCAGCGCGTTGGTTGGCGTGCATTTGCACCATGCGGCCAATGCGCTCTTTTTTGCCCTTGACGGAGTTGAGCACCGCGTTGCCGGAGCTGAGCACACCGGAATACACCCGGGCGAAGGTGAGGGTGCCGACGAACGGGTCGGTGGCGATCTTGAAGGCCAGTGCCGAGAACGGTTCATTGTCGTCGGCGTGGCGTTCCAGGTGCTTTTCTTCGTCGTCGGGGTCGGTGCCCTTGATTGCCGGAATTTCCGACGGGGCGGGCAGGTAGTCGATCACAGCGTCGAGCATCAGCGGCACGCCCTTGTTCTTGAACGATGAGCCGAGGATGGTGGGCACGATTTCGTTGGCAATGGTGCGCTGGCGCAACCCGGCCTTGATCTCTTCGATGCTCAGCTCCTCGCCATCGAGAAACTTCATGGTCAGCTCGTCATTGGCCTCGGCCGCAGCTTCGATCATGTGCGCGCGCCATTTGTCGGCAAGCTCCTGCAGATCGGCTGGAATATCTTCTTCGCGGTAACTGGTGCCCTGATCGGCATCGTTCCAGTAGATGGCCTTCATCTTCACCAGATCGATCTGGCCAATGAAGTGCTCTTCGCTACCGATGGCCAGCTGGATGGGCACCGGGTGGTGCCCCAGGCGTTGATCGATCTGCTTGACCACGCGCAGGAAGTCGGCACCCTGGCGGTCCATCTTGTTGATGTAGGCCAGGCGTGGCACGTGATACTTGTTGGCCTGGCGCCAGACGGTCTCGGACTGCGGCTCGACGCCGTCAGCGCCGCTGAATACCACGACCGCGCCATCGAGCACGCGCAATGAGCGCTCCACCTCGATGGTGAAATCGACGTGGCCTGGGGTGTCGATGATGTTGAAACGGTACTTGTGGGCGAACTGCTTGGTCGAGCCTTGCCAGAACGCCGTGGTCGCCGCCGAAGTGATGGTGATGCCGCGTTCCTGCTCCTGGGCCATCCAGTCCATGGTCGCCGCGCCATCGTGCACTTCGCCCATCTTGTGGTTGACCCCGGTGTAGAACAGGATTCGCTCGGTGGTCGTGGTCTTGCCGGCATCCACGTGGGCGACGATGCCGATATTGCGGTACAGCTCAATGGGCGTTGTGCGGGCCATGGCAGACTACCTGTGGGTGGGCGGATTCCACCAAGTTAGCAGACCGGTGGAATCCTGCCCTGCCGCCGGGCCGTCAGTCGGCTTGGGCTTGCAGCATCCACTGGCCATCCACTTCGCGGGCCAGGCCGCTGGCCGGCAGCAAGGCCAGCAGGCGCGCGTGCAGGGCGGCCTCGGTAAAGGTCTTGAGGGCGGTCAGGTCCAGCGCACCGATCAGGGTGAGATCAGCCTTGGTGTAAGACAGCCAGGCTTTTTTCAACACCTGGGCGACGTCGCTGCCGGCGGTGCTGGCGAACCGGCGGTGCCACTGGCGGCCTTCGAAAGTGAAGTTGTGCGCGTGGCTGTAGGTGCTTTGGTCGGCGCCTTCTACGCAGCGGTGGCAGTGGCATGGGCCCTCGCCGAAGGCGTTGCGCAGGTAGCTGTTGAAGTCCACGACGGGCTTGAGGGACAGGCGTTTGTCGACTTCGAACAGGTCGGCGATCAGGGGTTCTTCGGCGCTCACTCGGGATCCTCGTGTGGTGTGGCGTGCATCGGCGGGCACCCTAACAGATCGGGGCATTCAGATCACCTGTTGCAGGTGCCCCGCATACCCCAAGCAACATGCGATCCCTGTGGGAGCGGGCGTTCCCGCGAACAGGCCAGTAGAGACAACAGAGACTGCCTGCCGTACTCTACGCGCCCATACGCCTATACACCCACCGAGGTAACCCCGCTTGAGCACCAAGTACCCGTACATCGCCACCGTGACCATCAGCGCCGAAGACCGTGGCGGAGATACCGAAGCCTCGGAAAACCCCAAGATGCGCGTGGGCCTGGAAGCGGTGACCGAAACCCTGAAGAAGGTGCATTTCGTCGGTACGCTCGCGGCCCCTGAGAAACCGGCCACGCACATTTGCGTAACCCTGGAGAATGGCCTGACCTATTACGGCCCGATCGTCAACGGCCATGCCGAACTGGAAGGCGGCTGGATCGCCTTCGAGTCCGACATGCTTACCCCGGAAGAACTCGGCCTGTAAGCCTCAGTTCAGTTCTGCCAGGCACTGCTCGAGGATATCCAGCCCTTCCTCGAGCACCTCGGCCTCGATGGTCAACGGAGCCAGCAGGCGAATGATGTGCCGCGCCTTGCCGCTGGGCATCAGCAGCAGGCCCTTGGCTCGGGCGGCCTCCATCACCTTGGCCAGTTGTGCCGGTGCCGGGCTGCCATCGGCATTGGCGAACTCGATCCCTCGCATGGCGCCCACGCCGGTCAGGCGGCCGATGTACGGGCTCAGGCTCGAAGCCTTCCAGCGCTCATAGCGGCTGACGATGGCCTGTTCCTGCCGTTCGCCCCAGGTTGCAACGTTTTCGTCGGTCATCTGCGCCAGGCTGGCCAGGGCCGCCGCACAGGCAATCGGGTTGCCTGAATAGGTGCCCCCCAGGCCGCCCTTGGGCAGCGCCGCCATCAATTCCTTGCGCCCGACCACTGCACCCAGCGGCATACCGCCAGCAATGCTCTTGGCCAGCAACAGCAGGTCGGGTTCGATGCCCAGGCGCGGAAACGCGAAGCGCTGGCCGGTACGGCCGAAGCCCGACTGGATCTCGTCGATGATGATCAGGATGCCGCGCTCGTCGCAGAAGCGGCGCAGGGCCTGGGCGAAGGCCGGGTCCAGGGCAAGGAAGCCGCCTTCGCCCTGCACCGGCTCGAAGATGAACGCTGCGACGTCCTCCACCGCCAGCTCGACGCTGAACAGACGGTCCATGGCCTTGAGCGCCTGCTCGCAGGTAACCCCGGTATCCTCGCTGGGGTAGGGCAGGTGGTACACCGGCCCGGGCAGCTCGCCGACCCGCTGCTTGTAGGGGGCGACCTTGCCATTGAGGTTCAGGGTGGCCAGGGTGCGTCCATGGAAACCGCCGTCGAAAGCGATGATGGCACGTTTGCCGGTGGCGCCACGGGCCACTTTCAGGGCGTTTTCCGCCGCTTCCGCGCCGCTGTTGGTGAGCATGCCGGCCAGTGGGTAGCTGAGCGGGACGAACTGGCTCAGTTGCTCCATCAGTGCCAGATACGGGCCGTGAGGGGCCGCGTTGAAGGCATAGTGGGTCAGGCGGGTGGCCTGAGCCTGGATGGCCTCGACTACAGCGGGGTTGCAATGGCCCAGGTTGAGCACGCCGATACCGCCGACGAAGTCGATGTAACGTTTGCCGTCAGTGTCCCAGACTTCGGCATTACGGCCATGGGAAAGTGTGATCGGGTGAACGATGGCAATGGATTGGCTGATACTTTCCTGGTTCATGGGGCACGCGGACCTTGTTCGAGTTTCTTATTATCCAAGCGTGTCGGCAGGTTATTCCGCAAACGAATTATTCGATTGCGGTCATTCCATGGATTCGTGATCTGGCCGGTTTTTTGGGTTGGCTGTGCCGGCCTCTTCGCGGGCAAGCCCGCTCCTACCAGAGGCCGGGGCAGGTCAAATCAATCCCCTTCAGCCACCCGTTCCCGGATCCACTGCACAAAGGCTCTGATCTTGGGCACTTCGGCCGCATGCTCGGCATGCGCAATGAAGTGCCTCCCGTTGCTTGCCACAGGGTGGTCCCAGGCCACCACCAGCTTGCCTTCGCTCAGCTCTTCGGCCACCAGATAGCGGGGAATCAAGGCTATGCCGCAGCCGGAGATGGCGGCGCGGATGCACAGGTAGAACGTGTCGAAGCGCGGCCCGTGGTAGCTGTTCTGGCTATGCAGCCCAAGCCCCAGGAACCACTCGTGCCAGGCCTCCGGCCGCGACACGCATTGCAACAGCCGGTGCTCAGTCAGCGCCTGGGCGCTGTCGAAACGGTGGCTGGCCAGCAGTTGCGGGCTGCACACGGGCACCACTTCTTCGCTGAACAACTCGATGCAGGTCGCCCCGGGCCAGGTGCCCTGGCCGAAGAAAAAGGCGACGTCAGCCTTGGCCTGTACCAGGTCGAATGGCTCTAGCTCGTTGCGCACATCCAGGTGAATCCGTGGGTAGCGGTCACCAAAACCCTTGAGCCTGGGCACCAGCCAGCGGGCGCCGAAGGTCGGCTGGGTGGCGATGCGCAGCACTTCGGTTTCGTCGCCGTAGCTGAGGATGTAGCGGCTGGATATGTCGATCTGGGTGAGGATCTTGTTCACTTCGGTGAGGTACAGCGCGCCGGCCGGGGTCAGGTGCAGGCGCCGGCGAATGCGCTGGAACAGCGAGTGCGAGAGCATGTCCTCAAGCTGCGCGACCTGCTTGCTGACGGCGCTCTGGGTCAGGTGCAGTTCCTGGGCCGCGCGGGTGAAGCTGAGGTGGCGGGCGGCCGCTTCGAAGCACTGAAGGGCGGTGGTCGAAGGCATCAGGCGTTTGGACATGACGGGCGAATACCGAGCAAAAAAGGAAGGAGTTCATTCCATAAAGGAATTATGTGGTTCGAAAAGGTCGTTTGTTGACCCCGGCCTATAGATTAATACTGACCTGGATCAACGATTACAACCGGTCATGCGAAGAGGAGGTCAATACCCGCTTCGGTCATCTGCAAAAAACAACAACAACACACATCAGAAATTTATAAGAATTCTGCTCAGACCTTCAGCCGCTTTGCTGCGGCCGACCCATTCGAGGGTTCTTCATGGCTTCGCAAGACAACAAGAAACAGCGCTCACTGCAGCACGGCCTGACTTCCCGTCAGGTTTCCATGATCTCCATTGCCGGCATCATCGGCGCCGGGTTGTTCATCGGGTCCTCCAACGCCATTGCCACCGCCGGCCCGGCCATCCTCATCTCCTACGCCATGACTGGCCTGCTGGTCTTGCTGGTGATGCGCATGCTGGGTGAAATGGCCATCGCAAACCCCAACAGCGGCTCATTTTCCACCTACGCCACGGAAGCCATTGGCCCTTGGGCGGGCTTTACCATCGGCTGGTTGTACTGGTGGTTCTGGGTGTTGATCATTCCGGTGGAGGCCATCGCCGGTGCTGACATCCTGCATGCCTACTTCCCTGGGGTGCCCTCCTGGCTGTTCGCTTTCCTGATCATGCTGGTGCTGTCCTGCACCAACCTGGTCAGCGTGAAGAACTTCGGTGCCTTCGAGTACTGGTTCGCGCTGGTCAAGGTGGTCGCAATCATTGGCTTCATCGGGGTCTGCACCTTGGCTGTGTTCGGCTTCTGGCCGCTGGCGGAGGTGTCCGGGGTCAGCCGGCTGTGGGACAGCGGTGGTTTCATGCCCAATGGCTTCGGGACGGTGCTTGGGGGCGTACTGATCACCATCTTCTCGTTCTTCGGTGCCGAAATTGTCACCATCGCGGCTGACGAGACCGCCAACCCGAAAGACAAGATTCGCCGCGCCACCAACCTGGTGGTGTACCGCATCGCCATCTTCTATCTGGCGTCGATCTTCCTGGTGGTGTCGCTGGTGGCCTGGAACGACCCCGAGCTGAAAGCGGTAGGGTCGTTCCAGCGTGTACTGGAAGTGCTGAACGTGCCGGGCGCCAAGCTGCTGGTTGACCTGGTGGTGCTGGTGGCAGTGACAAGTTGCATGAACTCGGGGCTCTACACCGCGTCGCGCATGCTCTATTCGCTTGGCGCTCGTGGTCAGGCGCTTAGCGTGACCAAGCGCATCTCCGGTTCCGGCGTGCCGACCGTAGCGGTGATCTTCTCCACCCTGGCAGGTTTTGCAGGCTGCTTCGTCAACTACGTGTTCCCGGGCAAGGTGTTTGGCTTCCTGCTGTCGACCACTGGCGCCATCGCCTTGCTGGTGTACCTGGTCATTGCCGTGTCGCAGCTGCGCATGCGTGCCCGTGCCGAACGTGAAGGGCGCCCGCTGGAGCTGAAGATGTGGCTGTTCCCATGGCTGACCTGGCTGGTGATCGGCACCATCGTCATGGTGCTGGGCTACATGCTGTTCAGCGATGCCTACCGCTACGAAACGCTGATGACCGCTGGGGTGACCGCGTTCATCCTGCTGGTTTCGCTGACCCAGCGGCGTGCCAAGATGGTTGCCCAGACGGCCTGATGTTTCTGCTTTAATGGGGGCGTTGCGCGCCCCCATTCCAACAAGCACAGGAAGCGTATGACTGATCACACACTTTCCCTTCAAGCCCTCGCGGCGCCTGAGGGTACCTGCTACGGCTGCGGCTGTTCCCACCCCAGCGGCCTGCACCTGCAAAGCCACTGGGACGCCGACGGTGTTCATCTGGTGTGCCGACACTCGCCCGACAGCACCTTCATCGGCTGGCCTGGCCTGGTTTACGGTGGCCTGCTGGCGATGCTGGTCGACTGCCACTCCAACTGGACGGCGATGGCCTACCACTACCGTAACGAAGGCCGCGAGCCGGGCAGCCTGCCGCGTATCGACTGCGTTACCGGCACGCTCAACCTGACCTACCTGAAACCTACGCCGATGGGCGTCGAGCTGTTGCTCAAGGCGCGTGTCGAAGGTGAAGTGGGGCGCAAGAGCCGGGTCATCTGCGAAGTCTGGGCAGAGGATGTACTGACTGTGACTGCCGACTCCGTGTTTGTCCGCGTCGATACCGAAAAGCTCAAGCTCAAGGCCCACGGCCAGGCCTGAGCTGTTAACGCTGATGAGTGGTCGGTGATGGTCAGCGGCTGGGGATGTCTCTAGAGTGACAGGTTCATTCCCTTGGCAAGGTTGATCATGACCGATCTCAGTGCTTTCCCCATTACTCGCAAATGGCCCGCCAAACATCCCGAACGCCTGCAGTTGTACTCGCTGCCGACGCCCAACGGGGTGAAAGTGTCGATCATGCTCGAAGAGATTGGCTTGGCTTACGAGGCGCACAGGGTCAGCTTCGACAATGATGACCAATTGAGCCCCGAATTCATCTCGCTCAGCGCGAACAACAAGATCCCTGCCATCCTCGACCCGAACGGGCCGGGCGGTCAGCCGCTGCCGCTGTTCGAATCGGGGGCGATCCTGCAGTACCTGGCAGAGAAGAGCGGCCAGCTGCTCAGCCAGGACCCCGCCCAGCGCTATCAGACCCTGCAGTGGCTGATGTTCCAGATGGGCGGCATCGGGCCGATGTTCGGCCAGGTCGGGTTCTTCCATTTCTTTGCTGGCAAGGAATATGAAGACAAGCGCCCGCGTGACCGCTATGTCAACGAGTCCAAGCGGCTGCTGGGCGTGCTGGATCGGCATTTAGAAGGTCGGCAGTGGATGGCTGAGGAATACAGCATCGCCGACATCGCCATCTTCCCTTGGGTGCGTAACCTGGTGGAGCGCTACAACGCCCGTGACCTGGTGGGCTTCGACCAGTTCAAGGAAGTGCAGCGCGTGCTGGCGAATTTCCTCGAACGGCCAGCCGTGCAGCGTGGCCTGAAAATCCCGGGCTGATCAACTCGCGTAGGGACAACTGCCTTGCTCAAACTTCGAAACGCCTGCGCGGTCGCCCGTAGGCGCGGGTTTACCCGCGAAAGGGCCGGCCCTGCTGGCCAATCTCCACCCGCTGTTCGCGGTTGCCGCCGCTACCGTATTCGCGGGTAAACCCGCTCCTACGCCGGATTGGTGGTGGACACAGGTCGGTGGTTGGGCGCAGGCCGTCGTAGGAACGGGTTTACCCGCGAAAGGGCCAGGCCTGCTGGCCAATTTCCACCCGTCGTTCACCGTTGCCGCCGCTACCGTATTCGCGGGTAAACCCGCTCCTACGCCGGATCGGTGGTGGACACAGGTCGGTGGTTGGGCGCAGGCCCTCGTAGGAGCGGGTTTACCCGCGAAAGGGCCGGCCCTGCTGGCCAATCTCCACCCGCTGTTCACGGTTGCCGCCGCTACCGTATTCGCGGGTAAACCCGCGAAAGGGCCGGCCCTGCTGGCCAATCCCCACCCGCTGTTCACCGTTGCCGCCGCTACCGTATTCGCGGGTAAACCCGCTCCTACGCCGGATTGGTGGTGGACACAGGTCGGTGATTGGGCGCCGGTCGTCGTAGGCGCGGGTTTACCCGCGAAAGGGCCGGCCCTGCTGGCCAATCTCCACCCGCCGTTCACCGTTGTCGCCGCTACCG
>NZ_JBICMK010000069.1:0-35751 GCF_043106315.1 Pseudomonas sp. FYR_5
GCCTTGCGTCGCGATGGGCCGCAAAGCGGCCCCAATCAGCCAAACCACAGGTCCCTCTGCTGCAACCGCCACCCGACCCACCCCAACGTCACCGCCCGCAACCCCATGAACCCAAGAAACGCCATCCACAACCCATGGTTGCCCAACCCGCTCATGGCCACTGCCACCGGCAGCGCAATCAATACCGAAACCAGCATTGCATTACGCATTTCCCGCGCCCGGGTCGCGCCGATGAACAACCCATCCAGCAAGTAACTCCACACCGCGATCAACGGCAGCAATGCCAGGTAGGGCAAATACGGATAAGCCGCCGCCCGCACACTGTCGATGTCGGTCTGCAAGTCGATGAACAGGTGCCCACCCAACAGGAACAGCCCGGCAAAGCCCAGGCTGGTGACCAGCGACCAGCCGCAGGCCACCACCAGCGAGCGACGCAGGGTGTCGCGGTCACGGGCACCAATGGCATGGCCGCACAAAGCCTCCACCGCATGGGCCAGCCCATCCAGCGCATAGGCCGTCAGTAGCAGGCCATTGAGCAACAGGGCGTTGGCTGCCACGGTCGCTTCGCCCAGGCGTGCGCCTTGCACGGTAATCAGCAGGAACACCAGTTGCAGCGCCAGGCTGCGCAGGAAGATGTCGCGGTTCACTGCCAGCAGTGGCCTCCAGGCCTGCCAGCGCTTGAGCGCTGCCCACACGATCTGCCCCGGGTAGGCCCGCAGGGCCGGACGGGTCAAGGCCAGGCCGAGCAGGGCGGCACTCCATTCGGCAATCACCGACGCCCGCGCCGAGCCCAGTACGCCCCAGTCCAGGCCCAGCACGAACCACAGGTTCAAGGCGATGTTCAGCAGGTTGGTGGTCAGCAGGATGGCCAGTGGAGCCCTGGCGTTCTGGGTGCCGAGGAACCAGCCGACCAGCGCGTAACTGGCCAGCGCCGCAGGCAGGCCAAGCAGGCGGGTATGGAAGAAGTCTTCGGTGGATTGCTGCAGGGCTGCGCTGGGTTGCATCGCATGAAGTGCCAGCTGGCTGAAGGGCAGGGCCAGGAGGCCGATCAACAGGGCGAAGCCGACCGCCAGCAGCAGCCCTTGCACCAGTACCTGGCGTAATGCTGCACCGTCGCCACGGCCGGCAGCCTGAGCAGCGAAGCCGGTGGAGCCCATGCGCAGGAAGCCCATCAGGCCGACCATGAAGGTGAACAAGGTGGCGCCCACGGCCACGGCGCCCAGCTGGTGGGCGTGCGGAAGATGGCCGATGACCGTGCTGTCGACCAGCGCCACCAGCGGTACCGAGATGTTGGACAGGATCATCGGCGCGGCCAGCGCCCAGACCTTGCGGTGGGTGGGTCGGTGGCGCCAGTCGGCAGCGAGTTGGGGCATGTGCATTCCATGAGATTTTGGGGCCGCTGTGCGCCCCTTCGCGAGCGTGCTCGCTCCCACAGGAAAGTGTTGCTCTTGCGGCCGGCGCCAAACCTGTGGAAGCGGGCAAGCCCGCGAAGGGGCGCAACGCGGCCCCCTTTTAACGAATGGCCACAGTGTACCGACCAGGCAACCATTTAGCGCGACCATGGTCTGACCTGGCGCGCAACGCCGGGTGCTGCACCTGACGTTGCGCTATAGTTGCTGCCCTCACGTACACGCTGCCCAAGAGTTCCTATCTCATGTTCAACAAAGGATTGTTGCTGGCCTGCGCGCTGGCGTTGCTCAGTGCCTGTGACTCTTCCACGCCAGGCAAACCGGCGCCGGTCGAGAAAACCGTGGCGCCCGCGCCCGCCGAAGCTTCCGCCCCCAAGCGTGAGGACCCGGCCTTGCTCGCCAAGCGCTATGAGGGCCGCGAACTCACGGTGCTGGACGTATCGGAAGTGCAGCTCGATGGCGCGGCAACGCTGTCAGTCAGCTTTTCCGTACCGCTGGATGCCAAGCAGGACTTCACCAACAAAGTTCACCTGGTAGATACCGTCAAAGGCAAGCTCGACGGAGCCTGGGAACTCTCCGACAACCAGATGGAGCTGCGCTTGCGCCACCTGGAGCCGCAGCGCAAGCTGGTGCTGACCGTCGACAAGGGGCTGTTGGCAGTCAATGGCAAGCAGCTGGACAGCGAGTCGATCACCCGCCTGGAAACCCGCGACATGCAGCCGACCATCGGCTTTGCCAGCCGCGGCTCGCTGCTGCCTACGCGTCTGGCCGAAGGCCTGCCGGTGATTGCCCTGAACGTCGAAAAGGTGGATGTCGAGTTCTTCCGCGTCAAGCCAGACATGCTCTCGACCTTCCTGGCCAACTGGGGGCGCAACAGCAGCCTGTACTACTACCAGTCCAAGGAAACCCTGGACATGGCCGAGCTGGTCTACAGCGGCCGCTTTGATCTCAACCCGGCACGCAACACGCGTGAGACCGTGTTGCTGCCGATTGCCGGCATCAAGCCGTTGCAGGCGCCAGGCGTGTACCTGGCAGTGATGCGCGCCTCGGGTACCTACGATTATTCTCAGCCGGCAACCCTGTTCACCCTTAGCGACATCGGCGTGTCGGCCCACCGCTACCGCGACCGCATCGACGTGTTTGCTCAAGCCCTGGAAGGCGGCAAGGCGCTGAGCGGCGTCAACCTGGAAATCCATGACGAAAAGGGCAAGCTGCTGGCCCAGGCCACTACCGATGGCAAGGGGCATGCCCAACTGCCGATCACGCCCAAGGCCGATACCTTGATCGCCACTCAGGGCGTGCATACCACGCTGCTGCGCCTGAACACCGCAGCCCTGGATCTGGCCGAATTCGACATCACCGGGCCTCAGGCCAACCCGCTGCAGTTCTTCATTTTCGGCCCGCGTGACCTGTACCGCCCGGGTGAGACGGTGCTGCTCAACGGCCTGCTGCGCGACCAGGACGGCAAGCCGGTCAAAGCCCAGCCAGTGAGCGTGGAAGTGCGTCGCCCGGATGAACAGGTGAGCCGCAAGTTCGTCTGGGAAGCCGACAGCAATGGCTTGTACCAATACCAGTTGCAACTGGCCACCGAGGCCCCGACGGGCCGTTGGCAACTGCTGCTCGACCTGGGGGGCGGGCGCAAGCAGGTCTATGAATTCCTTGTCGAAGACTTCCTGCCCGAGCGCCTGGCGCTGGAGCTCAAGGGCAGCAGCCAACCGCTTTCGCCGGATGAAGATGCGCGCATCCAGGTCAATGGCCGTTACCTCTATGGCGCCCCGGCCGCCGGCAATCGCCTGAGCGGTCAGGCCTATGTACGCCCGCTGCGCGAGGCGGTACCGGCGTTGCCTGGTTACCAGTTCGGTTCGGTCACCGAAACCGATCTGAACCAGGACCTGGAACTGGACGAAGTCACCCTTGACCAGGCCGGCAAGGCGGTGGTCGATATCGAAAGCCGTTGGGCCGAGGCCCGCTCTCCGCTGCAACTTACCGTGCAGGCCAGCCTGCAGGAGTCGGGTGGCCGGCCGATCACCCGGCGCCTGGAGCAGCCTATCTGGCCGGCTGAGCGCCTGCCGGGCCTGCGAGGCCTGTTCGAAGGTGAGGAAACTGATAGCAACGGGCCGGTGGAATTCGAGTTCCTGGTGGCCGACCGCGACGGTAACAAACTGGCGGCCGATGCGCTCAAGGTGCGCCTTGTTCGCGAACGCCGCGATTACTACTGGAATTACTCGCAAAGCGACGGCTGGAGTTACGCCTACAACGAGAAGTTCCTGACCCAGAACGAAGAGACGATCAGCGTCAAGGCAGGTTCCACTGCCAAGCTCAGCTTCCAGGTTGAATGGGGCCCTTACCGCGTCGAGGTCGAAGACCCGCAGACCGGCCTGGTATCCAGTGAGCGCTTCTGGGCCGGCTATCGTGCCCAGGACAACGCTGAGGGCGGCGCGGTACGGCCGGACCAGGTCAAGCTGGCGCTGGACAAACCCTCCTACGCCGATGGCGCTACCGCCAAGGTCACCGTCACCCCGCCCGCTGCGGGCAGCGGCTACCTGATGATCGAGTCCAGTGATGGCCCGCTGTGGTGGCAGGAAATCGATGTGCCCGCCGAGGGCAAGACCTTTGACGTGCAACTGGACAAGGCCTGGGCCCGCCACGACCTGTACATCAGCGCGTTGGTTATCCGCCCGGGTGAGCGCAAGGCCAATGCCACGCCCAAGCGTGCTGTGGGCGTGCTGCACCTGCCGCTGGACCGCGCCGAGCGCAAGCTTGCGCTGAGCCTGCAGGCACCGGAGAAAATGCGGCCGAAACAGCCGTTGACGGTGAAGATCAAGGCCGCCAACGCCGATGGCAGCGTGCCCAAGCAGGTGCATGTGCTGTTGTCGGCGGTGGACGTGGGCATCCTCAACATCACCGATTTCAAAACCCCCGACCCGTTCGCCAGCCTGTTCGGGCGCAAGGCCTATGGTGCCGATCAACTGGACATCTACGGCCAACTGATCGAGGCCGGGCAGGGCCGCCTGGCCAGCCTGGCATTCGGTGGTGACGCAGCGATGGCCAAGGGGGGCAAGCGACCCAACACTACGGTAACCATCGTTGCCCAACAGAGCCTGCCGGTGACGCTGGACGACAAGGGTGAGGGCCAGGCCACGGTCGATATCCCCGACTTCAACGGCGAACTGCGGTTGATGGCCCAGGCCTGGACCGAAGAGCACTTCGGCATGACCGAAGGCAAGACCGTGGTCGCCGCACCGTTGATTGCCGAGCTTTCGGCCCCGCGCTTCCTGGCCGGTGGTGACCGTACCCGCCTGGCACTGGACCTGGCCAACCTGTCTGGCCGCGCCCAGCAACTGAACGTCGAAATCACCACAGAAGGGCAACTGAGCCTGGCGGCCGACGCCGTGCAGAGCGTTAATCTGGCCGAAGGGCAGCGCTCGACGCTGATGATTCCGGTGCAGGCCCAGGGTGGTCTGGGGCAGGGCAAGGTACATGTCCGGGTGACGGGCCTGCAACTGCCGAACGAGCCGATCACAGCGTTCGAGCGTGAGTGGACGCTGGGCGTGCGCCCGGCCTACCCGGCAATGCTCAAGCACTACCGCGTGGCCTTGAAGGACCAGCCGTGGACCCTGCCCGAAGCAGACCTGGCCGCCTTCGAACCGGCTGGCCTGGAAGCCAGCCTGGCCTTGTCGAGCCGGCCGCCGCTGAACCTTGCCGAGCAGATTCGCGCGCTGCAAGCCTACCCCTACGGCTGCCTCGAACAGACCACCAGTGGCCTGTACCCCTCGCTGTACGCCGATGCCGACAGCCTCAAGCGCCTGGGCATCAAGGGGGAGCCGGCGGATGTGCGCAAGCGCAAGATCGAGATGGGCATCGAGCACTTGCTGGGGATGCAGCGCTACAACGGCAGCTTTGGCCTGTGGAGTTCGGACAGCGAAGAAGAGTACTGGCTCACCGCCTATGTTACTGACTTCCTGCTGCGTGCCCGTGACCAAGGTTACGGCGTGCCTGCCGAGTCACTGAAGAAGGCCAGTGAGCGCCTGCTGCGTTACCTGCAGGAACGCAACCTGATCGAAGTCGACTACAGCGAAAATGCCGATCACACACGCTTTGCCGTGCAGGCCTATGCGGCGCTGGTGCTGTCGCGCAGCCAGCAGGCGCCGTTGGGTGCCCTGCGAGGCCTGTTCGAACGTCGCGCCGATGCCCGCTCCGGTCTGCCGTTGGTACAACTGGCGGTGGCGCTGGACAAAATGGGCGACAAACCGCGTGCCGAGCAAGCCTTGCAGGCAGGCCTGGGCATCAGCCGTGGCAAAGGCTGGCTGGCCGATTATGGCAGCGCCCTGCGTGACCAGGCACTGATCCTGGCGCTGCTGCAGGAAAGCAACCTGGCCAGCAGCCAGGTCGATCAGCGCCTGTTCGCCTTGTCGGATGAACTGGCAGCCAACCGTTGGCTGTCGACCCAAGAGCGCAATGCACTGTTCCTCGCTGGCCGTGGCCTGCTGGGCAAGCCGGAAGGCCAGTGGCAGGCACGCCTGGACAGCGCGGGTGAAGTGCGCGAGTTGAACAATGCCGACGCCGGTATGAAGCTGGAAGGCCCGTTACTGGCCTCGCCACTGAGCGTGCAGAATGAAGGCAACGAGACGCTGTACCAGCAGCTGACCTTGTCGGGCTACCCACGGCAGGCGCCTGCTGCTGGCGGCAACGGCCTGCAGATTCGCAGAGAGTACCTGGGCATGAATGGCCAGCCGCTGGACGTGCATAACCTGCGCAGTGGCGACCTTGTGCTCGTGCACCTGGCGCTGAAAGCCGAGGAGCGCGTGCCGGATGCGCTGGTGGTGGACCTGCTGCCGGCAGGCCTGGAGCTGGAAAACCAGAACCTGGCTCAAAGCGCCGCCAGCCTGGACAACGCCAGCAGTGCAGTGAAGGCGTGGCGCGAGTCGATGCAGAACGCCAGCGTGGTGCATCAGGAGTATCGTGATGACCGTTACGTGGCCGCGCTCAAGCTTGACGGCTATGGCACCACCCACCTGCTGTACCTGGCGCGAGCGGTGACACCGGGCACTTACCGCGTGCCGCCGCCGCAGGTCGAGTCGATGTATCGGCCGAACCTGCAGGCCGTGGGCGATGGGCAAGGGGAGATGACCGTGAAAGCCCGCTAGAGTCCCGCTCGACGCGGACAATGTGGGAGCGGCCTTGCGCCGCGATAGGGCCGCGAAGCGGCCCCGGAAGTTCAAGCGGCGAAACTGAAATCCTGGGGCTGCTGTGCAGTCCTGTCGCGACGCAAGGCCGCTCCCACAAAGACCGCGCAGATCAGTGGATCACCCAGCTCATCACCCACAGCCCCAGCACCAGCCAGATGATCCCGAGGATGATCGACGCGCGCATGAATGCGCGGATTGCCGAGTACAGCAGCATCAGGCCGATGATCAGCGCCAGGATGCTCAGCAGCGAGGTGTCCATGCCCAAGGTGCGCGACAGGCCATCGATGAAGTTGCCACCAGCATTGGCCAGCAGGTTGAACAGCCCGCTCAATGCGTCGACGATGAAGCGGATCAACGACCCCAGTGCCTGGCCCAGCCACTCGAAAAAACCTTCTACATGCATAGTTGCTTCCTGATGAAAAAATCGGCGAGGTTGTCGTCCCAAAGCCTTTGGCCATTACCTGGCCAGGTCGGTTCCCGATGCCAAGCTTAGCGCGACCACGCAGCCGTGCGGGCAGGTTGTTGCGTGCCACGCTGATCAGTTTGCTGGTGCTGGGCGGCCTGTTCTGGCTGGCTGATCGTATCTGGCCGCTGCCGATGCCGGGTGACGACCTGGCCCGGGTAGTGCTGGCCGAAGACGGCACACCGTTGTGGCGCTTTGCCGATGCTGAGGGCGTGTGGCGCTACCCAGTTAGCCCTGAAGAGGTTTCGCCGCTTTACCTGCAGGCCTTGCTGACTTACGAGGACCGTTGGTTCTACGACCACCCAGGGGTCAACCCGCTGGCATTGGCCCGTGCGGCCTGGCTGAACCTGCGCAGCGGGCGTGTCGTGTCGGGCGGCAGCACACTGTCGATGCAGGTGGCACGCCTGCTCGACCCGCACGACCGTACCCTGGGCGGTAAACTGCGCCAGCTATGGCGCACGTTGCAGCTGGAGTGGCACTTGTCCAAGCGTGACATCCTGCAGATCTACCTGAACCGCGCACCTTTCGGCGGCACGCTTCAGGGCGTGGCGGCAGCCAGCTGGGCGTACCTGGGCAAGTCCCCCCGTCACCTGACACCCGCCGAAGCGGCGCTGCTGGCTGTGCTGCCCCAGGCACCCAGCCGGCTGCGCCCGGACCGCCACCCCGAGCGTGCCCAGCGTGCCCGGGACAAGGTGCTGCAGCGCCTGGCTGAATACCAGGTATGGCCGGCCCAGCAGCTCCGCGAGGCAGCCGAGGAGCCGTTGGTGTTGGCGCCACGCCAGGAGCCGGCTTTGGCGCCATTGCTGGCCCGACGCCTGAACAGTGCTGACAGCCCGCCACTGATTCGGACCACGCTTGACGCTGCGCTTCAGCGGCGCCTCGAAGACTTGCTGCTGGGCTGGCGCGCCCGGCTGCCCGAGCGTACCTCGGCCGCCATTCTGGTGGTCGAAGCGCAGTCCATGGCGGTGCGCGCGTACCTGGGCTCGGTAGATTTGTCTGATGAGCGCCGCTTTGGCCATGTCGACATGGTGCGCTCGCTGCGTTCGCCCGGCTCCACCCTCAAGCCTTTTCTCTACGGCATGGCGCTGGACGATGGCCTGATCCATTCCGAATCGCTGTTGCAGGATGTTCCACGACGCTATGGCGACTATCGCCCTGGCAACTTCTCCATGGGTTTTAGCGGGCCGGTGTCGGCGAGCTCAGCGCTGGCCCTGTCGCTCAACCTGCCCGCCGTGCAATTGCTGGAAGCCTACGGCCCGAAACGCTTTGCCGCGCAATTGCGCATGGCGGGCATGCCGCTGATACTGCCGCCCCTTGCCGAGCCCAACCTGTCGTTGATCCTGGGCGGTGCCGGCAGCCGCCTGGAAGACTTGGTCGGCGGCTACGCGGCGCTGGCGCGGGGGGGCAACAGTGCGCAGGTGCGCTTGCAGCCACAGGCCCCCCTGGTGGAGCACCGGTTGCTGTCACCGGGGGCGGCGTGGATCATCCGGCGTATTCTCAGTGGCCAGGCGCGCCCGGACCGCGACCCGCACGCCGAACTGGTGCAGCGCCCGCAACTGGCCTGGAAAACTGGCACCAGCTACGGCTTTCGCGATGCCTGGTCGATTGGCGTGGGGCCGCGCTACCTGATTGGCGTATGGATTGGCCGCCCCGACGGTACACCGGTGCCCGGTCAGTTCGGCCTGGCGTCGGCGGCGCCGCTGATGTTGCAGGTGCACGATCTGTTGAGCAATCGCGACAGCCAACGCGGTATCAGCGTCCCGGTAGAGCGAGTACCTGCGAATATTGGCGTTGCGGCAATCTGTTGGCCGCTGGGCCAGCCGATGAGCAAGCAGGACACCAACTGTCGGCGTCAGCGCTTTGCATGGACCCTGGACGGCACCACGCCGCCAACCTTGCAGGCAGCTGACCAGCCGCTGGGCCTGGGCTTGCGCGAAACAGTGTGGGTCAACGATCAGGGCCTGCGGGTCGATGGTAGCTGCCCGGGCGCTAGGGCTCGTGACATCGTCCTGTGGCCGGCGCCGCTGGAGCCGTGGCTACCGCGTGTCGAGCGGCGCATGGCGCGTTTGCCGGCCATCGACCCGGCCTGCCCGCCGCAGGCGCCGGCCAGTGCACCACCGCTGTCGATCGTCGGTGTGCGCCCTGGCGACCATCTGCGCCGCCCGGCCACCAACACTGAGCCGTTGCAATTGCAGGTATCTGCCTTGGGTGGTGGTGGACGGCGCTGGTGGTTCCTCAACGGCCAGCCGTTGGGTGAAACCCAGGGGCAGGACAGCTTGTTGCTGCGTTTGCCACAGGTCGGGCAGGCCGAACTCAGCGCGCTGGACGAAAGCGGTCAGACGGCGCGGGTGGCGTTCCAGGTCAGTGAGTAGGTGTTCGACGACAGCCGGGCCAGCACCTACGCTTGCAAGTGACGGGTGTGACCGGCTGGTGCCCCGCAACCCATGGGAACATGGAGTGCCCTATGCGTCCTCTGGTCATGCCCCTGATGTTGCTGCTTTGGGCACTTGCTGCCCACGCCGAGCCGTTGCCGGGGTTTCTCGACAGCCATGAATACGAGCGGCGTCTGCCCAGCGCCAACCTGCCGATGACGGACTACGCCCCTGTGAGCCCCCGCATACGGTTGGCAGGGGCGGCTATCGACAACCCCGACTGGGCCCCGGCCAACACCCGGCTGGTGCTGCAAAAAGTGCGCTTCGAGGGCGGCACGGTGTTCCCCTTGGGCGACCTGCGTGAACACTATCAGCCGCTGATCGGGCGCGAAACCACGTTGGGTGAATTGCAGCAATACACCCAGCGCCTGACCCAACGCTACCGGCAGAAGGGCTACTTGCTGTCGTATGCCTACCTGCCGCCTCAGGATGTGGCCGATGGCAGGGTCGACGTGGTGCTGGTCGAAGGTTACGTACGTGATTACCGCTTGGACGGCGATATTGGACCGGCCAGTGAGTATTTGCAGCAGTTGCTGGCGCGCATTGAGGCCGAGCGCCCACTGACCCGCGAAACGCTGGAGCGCTATCTGGGCCTGGCTACGCGCATGCCAGGGGTCGTGGTAGAGGCCGAACTGACAATGGCGCGGGCTGCCGAGGATGTCGCCCAGTTGACCGTGCATGCACGGCGCAAGCCGCTCAGCGCCGCGGTGACCGTGGCCGACTCCAGCCGTGACGCTGCTCAGGCCCTGTTGACGGCAGCCAGCAATGCCCAGACTCGCCATGGCGAACAGTTCGCGGCCAGTTGGCTGCTGCCCTCTGGGGAAGACCGGGTCCATTACCAGCGTCTCGATTACAGCCAGTACCTGGACTCTGCCGGTAGCCAACTGCTGCTATCGGCCTCGCGCTACCGCAGCGAGCCCGGCACGCGCATACGTCTGGACGATGGCCGCGATATCACTCGCAAGCACGACAGTGAACGCTATGCGATCGGTTTGCGCCAGCCGGTGATCGTAAGGCCGAATGAGTGGCTGGCGGTGCAGGGCCACGTGTACTCAGTCAGTGAGAAAGATCAAGACCGGATGGCCGAGCAGCCACCGTTTCGCAAGTACGACACCTATGTACGGGCGCTGTCATTCGAAGGTGACTGGCGCAAGGTGGAGCAGGGGCGTTTGCGTATCGTCAGTGTCGGGGTCTATCAGGGCCTGGACTATCTGGGGGCACGCAGCGATGCTGACTACGATCTCGATTTCCTGCGCTTTCGGCTTTCCGGCCTGCAGAGCGACACGCTGCTGGAAAACTGGCAGGGGGTGGTATCCGGTGCGTTGTACTGGAGTGACGATCGCTTGCCCGACAGTGAGCGTGCGGGGTTTGGCGGGCAGAATTTCGGGCGTGGCTACCCGCGCGATCAGGCGGACGGTGACAAGGGCTGGGGTGTGGCTTACGAGCTTAACTACAGCATGCGAAGTAGCTGGCTTGCGCGGGTTCAGCCCTATGCGGTGGTGGATACCGCACAGGCCTGGCATAACCGGGGACCGGTGGAGGACGCCCATCTGGCTTCGGTGGCGCTGGGTGTGCGGTTAGGGGCTGGGCATATGTTCAATGTGGCGCTGGAAGTGGCCAAGCCGTTGGCGGATGTGGCGCTGGATAGCCTGGACCGTGGGCCTCGGCTGTCGTTGAACCTGGCGATCCAGTTGTAGCAGGCAACTATGGGCTTGCAGGAGCAGCCTTTCGCAGCGCCAGGCCGCTCCAGAATGGTGTGCCGAGCCTTCACTCAATGGGTCGTGAACCGCTGGTGCACGGGCGACGAGCTAGGGGTCAGCGCCAGAGCCAGTTGGGTGCGGTTGTGCATATGCGTCAAACGCAATACCTGAGATACATACAGCTTCACGGTGTTTTCGGTAATGCCCAGTTCACAGGCGATCTGGTAATTGGTCTTGCCCTTGCTAACCAGGCGCGCCACTTCCAGTTGGCGTGGTGATAGTTTCTCGAACGCTGCTGGCAGCTCGCTTTCGCTTTCTTCTGCATCACTGGCACGCCGGTGGGTGCCTTGGCCACGGGCTTTTTCCAGGTCCTGATACAGTTCGTCCACCGACTCGGCCAGTTCCTGCAAGCGCTGGTTCAATCCACCCAGATCACGGATATTGCGCTGGCGCTCCAGCAAGACCTCTTCCTGCCGGCGGACGCCTGCCAGCAGTTCATCGAGGTCCATCGGCTTCTGGTAGTAATCGGCGAAACCTTCGCGTAGCGCCCGGATCAAGTCCTGCTTCTCGGCACGCCCAGTCAACATGATGGCTTCGAACATGCGCTGGCTGCCGTTGATCTCCTTCAAGGCGCGCACCAGCTCGATGCCGTCCCGATCGGGCATGTGCAGGTCACAGATAAGCAGGCCGATGCTAGGGTCTGCCACATAGTGCTCGATGGCTTCGTCGGTTGAGAGGGCTGTAACGCAGGCATAGCCCTTGGTTTCGAGGAATTCACTCAGTTGTTCGACAATGACCGGTTGGTCATCAACCACCAACACCTTCACTTCACTCACTGATCTGGACACGATCAACTCCCTGTTCTTATACGGCCCTGCTCCCGTGCCAGACGCTCTGGCAGCTTAAAAGTAGTCGCACTAGGCGAAATTGTACAAGGCGTGTACAAGTCATCGGACCACTGGAAGGCTTACTGGATCCATACGGCTGTCAGAAGAAAACCTGACAACACATAAGGGACGAAAGCCTGCTTGTCGCCCATTTCCTCGGTCAGGGCCTGCAAACGCTTCTTTATCTTGGGATTGAGCAGAGTCCACAGGCGTCGGCGGGTCAATAGCCAGACCAGCACACTGACACCCGCGCCAATAAAGGTGCCGAGTACATATTGCGGGCTTGTGGCCAGGGCCAGGGCGCCCATCAGCTTGACGTCGTCAGCGCCGAAGCGGCCGAGCATGTAGCCTGGCAGGGTCAGCAGCATGACGATGGCCAGCGCCCAACCGGCATCGCTGGCATCGGCGCCTATCCAGCTGTGGCCGGTAGCGAACAGCCAGGCCAGGGCGCAGCCAGCCACCCCCAGGGTCAGCATGTTGGAGATCTGGCGTTGACGCACATCCTGTTCGGAGCACAAGGCAAGCCACAGCAGGAGAACAATGCTTTGCATTGGCAGGTCGCCTTTCCCAAATGTTGAACACTTCTACCCGGTCAGTCAGGTTTACCTAGATGAAGATAGACGGGAACGCGCGGGGGAGTGCGGTTGGCAACGGAAAAAAGGCGTGCGTGGAATGGATTTTGTCGCAGCTGACACCGGCCTGGCAGGGGATTCAGTCGTACTGAGAATCGCGATCAGTGTAGGCGCGGGTTCAGCCGCGAAGGCAGTAACATGCACCGTGCCACTTCATTCGCGGGCCACGGTGCATGCCAACGCCATATTCCGACGCTATTTTTTGCTGCCCGGTGGGTAGTTGCCCAGCACCTTGGCCACGGTGTTGCGGATTGCGCTGTTACGTTCTTCCGGGCTTGGCGGGTAGTTGTTCATGATCTGCTCGGCACTGCCGCGCCATACCAGCTTGCCGTCACGCCCATCGAACATGTCGACCTGGATGGTGGCGACCTTGTAGTCGACACTGCGGGTTTCGTTGTACATCGGGCCACCCCAGTAGCCGCCCCAGTAGCCACCCCAGCCACCGCCGTAGTTGGTGGTGATCTGTTGTTGGCGCTGTTCCACGATCAGGTACGTGCGTACTGCCAGGTCGGGCCGCGCTCCGCCTTGTACCGGACGCAGGCCACGCTGGTCGAGTTGCTCTGCCACCGCCTGGCGAATGCGCTGCTCGGTAAGGTCGCTCTTGATCCTTGGGTCATCCGGGCGGTACTGCAGGCCCGGCTCCTGCCATGCCCAGCTACGGTAGGCAGCAAAATCGCGGCTGGCATCGAAATCCTGCTGGACGTTGTTGCTCGAGCAGGCAGCGAGCAACAATGCGAATGACAGTAGAACGAGACGGCGCAACATGATGGTTCTCCGTTAGCTATTAACTGGGAGGATAGCCGCTGAGCGCCTTGTGCACAGAATCGCGCAAGGCACTTTCGCGCTCGCGGGGCGAGTCCTTGTTGCTGCTGCTTTCGGCGCTGGCGCTCCAGACCGGCTGGCCGCTGCGGGCGTCGTACAGGTCGATGCGCACCACCAGGACTTCGACCTCGTAGGTACGCACGATGGGCACGCTGGCATAGCCCCCATAGCCATGGCGATAGCCTCCATAGCCCACGCCACCATAAGGGTACGGCCCGTAGTAGGGGTCGTAGCTGTCGTAGTCACGCACCTGGCGCAAGCGTTTTTCCAGGCGCATACCGGCGCTCACCAGCAAGTCGCCAGGGCCTGCGCGAGAGGGGCGCAGGCCATGCTGGTCGAGCGCACCGCTCACCGCATCGGCCAGTTGCGCCGGGTCGGCACCCACAGCGCCGCTGGGCAACTGGCCGTTGCGCCAGCTCCAGCTGCGGTAGTGCCCATAATCACGAGCGGGCGCAGGGTATGCACTGGCGTCGAAGGTGTGGGCCGCCTGCGCAGGGGCCGGTGGTAACGGGCGGCTGCTGGCCACATACGGGTTGCTGCCCTGGCAACCAGCCAGGGCAATGGGCAGCAGGGCCAGGCACAACAGACGGTACGGCATGTGTTCCTCCCGGCGTGGCGGATTAGCGGGGGCGGCAGACCCAGTGCAGGTAGCGGCCAAGTCCGGCGAAGGTAGGGTGGCGACGGTGGGCCAGTTCCATTTCCAGCAGGTCGAGCAGCTCGGCCTTGCCCTGGAATTCCTTGGGCATATAGTCGTGAAACACCCGCACGCCGCTTTCGCTTTCAACCTGCCACATAGGCTCAAGTTGCGCCTTGAGTTCGCGTGGATCAAGCGGTTTCTGTGGGGTCAGGCTCTGCTTTTCACCTTCCAGCCGGTTGCTGCGCAACTTGCGGAAATGGCCCTTGAGCAGGTTGCGATAGACCAGTGCGTCGCGGTTGTAGAAGGCCAGCGATAACCAGCCGTCGGGTGCCGTGAGCTGGTGCAGCACTGGCAGGATGCTCTCGGGTTCGGCCAGCCATTCGAGCACTGCATGGCAGAGCACGAGGTCGTAGCGCTCGGTCAGTTGGCCGAGCAGGTCTTGCCAGGGTGCCTGGATGAAGGTCGCGGTCTGGCCGGCTTCGGCAAAGCGCGCCCTGGCGCCTTCGAGCATGGGCGCCGCAGGTTCGGCCAGGGTCAGCTGGTGGCCGCGCTCGGCCAGCCACAAGGCCATGTGGCCCAACCCGGCGCCGATGTCGAGGATGCGTAGCGGGCGGTCGGGTAGCGCTTCGGCCAGGTCGGCCTGCAACACCGCCAGGCGGATCGCACCCTTGGCGCCGCCATAGATCTTTTCGGCAAAGCGGGTGGCCAGCTCATCGAAATGACGATCGTTCATCGGGCGAAGCGCCTCTCGCTGTCGGCCAGCTTGGCACGCACCACCTGGTCCATGTCCAGACCCAGTTCGCTGCACAGCAGCAACAGGTAGAGCACCACGTCACCGACTTCCTGGCCGGCGTGGGCCAGCTTGTCGGCAGGCAGTTGGCGCGATTCGTCCTCGCTCAGCCACTGGAAGATTTCTACCAGCTCGGCCATTTCGACGCTGGCGGCCATGGCCAGGTTCTTCGGGCTGTGGAAGCCGCGCCAGTCGTTGGTATCGCGGATCTGATGCAGGCGTTGGGTGATTTCTTGCAGGTTCATCGGGGGTCTCCTATTGCTGCATAGCTTCTGCCCAGGCCCGATGCAAAGCAAGCGTATACCGCCAGGACAGGCCCGGCCTACAGGCACTCCCAACGGCCGACCATATGCAGCACGTCCCCGTGCCCATCCAGGCGCAGTTGGCCCGAAGGGCCCGCTTCACTGGCACTGAGCACCACCTCCGAAGGCAACCTGACCGGCTTGCGGAAGTCCACCTCAAAGGCATAGCCACTGTGCGGCAGGTGCCCACGCAGCGCGGCCAAGGCCATGGCCTTGGTCCACATGCCATGGGCAATGGCCGTGGGAAAGCCGAACAACCGCGCACTGACCGCACTGAGGTGGATAGGGTTGTAATCCCCGCACACCTTGGCATAACGCCGACCGATATCACTGTCGGCGTACCAGCGTGTGGCTTCGGGCAACGGATCAGGCTCAGTGTCGGCCGGCTCACTCGTCTGGCCTTCCAGGGCCAAACCACGCACCAACATGCGGCTGGTCTCTCGCCAGAGCAGGCCGATGCCATCTTCAGCCTCGGTGACCAGGTCGAAGGTGCCCCCTTTGGCATGGCGCTGCAGGTTGTGCGCATACACCGCAAAGCGCAGCCCTTCGACAGCACCAAGCGGGCGCAGCACTTCGATGCGGTTGTGCAGGTGTACCAGACCAAGCAGCGGGAAGGGGAAATCATCGGCCGTCATCAGCTGCAATTGCAGGGCAAATGCCATCACATGGGGATAAGTCCCTGGCAGGCGGCCATCATCGGGAAAGTGGCAAAGCCTTCGATACGCCCCCAGGTTGCCCGGTTGGACCCGAATGAAACAGCGCAGGCCATCGTCCGGCAGCCGGTCGCCGCTGATGGTGCGTTTGCTGGCTGCGCGCAGGTACAGGCTGGCGCGGGCGGCCGGGTTGTGCAGATCGTGCCATTGTCGGCTCATGCTCAAGCTCCCATCAGTGCCTGACCGCACACCCGCAGCACCTGGCCGTTGACCGACCCGGAGCCTGGCTGGCTGAGCCACGCAATGGCTTCGGCGACGTCCTGCGGGCGCCCACCCTGGCCCAGCGAACTCAGGCGCCGCCCTGCCTCGCGCAGGCCCATGGGCATGGCTGCAGTCATGTGGGTTTCGATGAAACCGGGGGCGATGGCGTTGATGCTGCCACCGCGCTCGGCGAGCCGTGGCGCCCAGGCCTGGGCCAGGCCGATCAGCCCGGCTTTGCTCGCGGCATAGTTGGCCTGCCCGCGGTTGCCGGCAATGCCGCTGACCGAGGCCAGCAGGGTGATGCGCGCGTTTTCCCCCAGCGCGCCGTTGTCATACAGCGCCTGGGTGAGCACCTGCGGTGCCTTGAGGTTCACGGCCAGCACGGCGTCCCAGTATTCCGGCGTCATGTTGGCCAGTGTCTTGTCACGAGTGATCCCGGCGTTGTGCACCACGATATCGATGCCGTCGGGCAGGGCTGCGAGCAGTTGCGTTGCCGCATCGCTAGCGCATATATCCAATGGCAGTGCCTTGCCGCCAAGGCGTGCAGCGAGGGCGTCGAGGTCCTGGCTGGCCTGCGGTACATCCAGCAGCAGTACATCGGCGCCGTCCCGTGCCAAGGTTTCCGCAATGGCGGCACCGATGCCGCGCGCAGCCCCCGTGACCAGAGCACGGCGACCGCCGAGTGGGCGGGTCCAGTCTTCCACCTGGCTGGTGCAGGCTTGCAGGCGCAGAACCTGGCCAGAGATGAAGGCACTCTTTGGCGAGAGGAAGAAGCGCAGGGCGCCTTCCAGCTGATCTTCGGCACCGGGGGCGACATACAACAGCTGGGCAGTAGCGCCATTGCGCAGTTCCTTGGCCAGTGAGCGGCTGAAGCCCTCAAGGGCACGCTGTGCAACGCTGGCCAGTGGGTTGTCGAGGCCTTCCGGTGCAAGGCCTAAAACCAGTACATGGGCGCATGGGGCCAGACTGCGTAGCAGCGGCTGGAAAAATTCACGCAACTGCTTCAGTGCATCGCTGTCGGACAAATGACTGGCATCGAATACCACGGCCTTGATTTTCGGCCCCAGGCCGGCCACCCAGGCTTCAGCCTGCAGGTTGTCGGCGCTGAAGCTGTAAACCTCGTCAGTAAGGCACGGGGCGATGGCTTCGACCTGCTTCGCCAGTGGCCCGCCACCCAGTACCAGGGCACCTTCTACCGGGCGCAGGCGGCCAGCCTGCCAGCGCTCCAGTGGCGCCGGGCGTGGCAGGCCAAGGGCATCCACGAGGCGGCGGCCGAGATTGGAGTTGGCAAAACCGAGGTAGCGATCGCTCATGAGGGGTCTCCCGAAAGGCAAGCTTGAAAGTGTGGACCAACTTTGCGGCAGGGTCGTTCGAATGCGGTAAAAACACCTAGGCTGTACCGATCAAATTGTTTCAGGAGGAATAAGCGCATGCTTTCAGCTCGCCGGGTCGCGATCCTGGGTGGCAACCGGATCCCCTTCGCCCGCGCCAATGGCGCCTACGCCACGGCCAGCAACCAGGCGATGCTCACGGCCGCGCTTGAAGGCTTGATCGAACGCTATCGCCTGCACGGGCTGCGGTTGGGCGAGGTGGTGGCCGGTGCCGTGCTCAAGCACTCGCGCGACATGAACCTGACCCGCGAGTGCGTGTTGGGTTCGCGCCTGTCTGCGCAGACCCCGGCCTATGACATCCAGCAGGCCTGCGGTACCGGGCTGGAGGCTGCGCTGCTGGTGGCCAACAAGATTGCCCTGGGGCAGATCGACTGCGGTATTGCTGGCGGTGTCGATAGCACCTCCGATGCGCCCATCGCCGTCAACGAAGGCTTGCGCCATATATTGCTGCAGGCCAACCGTGGCAAAAGCCTTGGCGAACGGTTAAAGCCCTTCCTCAAGCTGCGGCCTCGTCACCTGAAACCCGAACTACCACGCAATAGCGAGCCGCGCACGGGGTTGTCGATGGGCGAGCATTGCGAGCGCATGGCCCACACCTGGCGCGTTGGCCGTGCCGAGCAGGACGAACTGGCCCTGCTTAGCCACCAGAAGCTGGCCGCTGCCTATGCCGAGGGTTGGCAGGAAGATCTGTTGACGCCGTTTCTTTCGCTGACACGGGACAACAACCTGCGCCCCGACCTGAGTCTTGAGCAGTTGGCCAGACTCAAACCAGCCTTTGACCGCAGCGGGCAGGGCACGTTGACGGCGGGTAACTCCACGCCGTTGACCGATGGTGCTTCGCTGGTGCTGTTGGGCAGCGAGGCGTGGGCGCAGCAGCAGGGGTTGCAGGTGCTTGCCTATCTGGTCGATGGCGAAACCGCTGCGGTGGATTTTGTCACGGGGCGCGAAGGGTTGTTGATGGCGCCTGTGTATGCCGTGCCGCGCTTGCTGGCACGCAATGGCCTGACGCTGCAGGACTTTGACTATTACGAAATCCACGAAGCCTTTGCTGCCCAGGTGCTGTGCACGCTCAAGGCCTGGGAGGATGCCGACTACTGCCGTGAGCGGTTGGGCCTGGAGGCACCGCTTGGCGCGATCGACCGTAGCAAACTCAATGTCAAGGGCAGTTCGCTGGCGGCCGGGCACCCGTTTGCGGCAACCGGTGGGCGGATATTGGCCAGCCTGGCCAAGCTGCTGGCGACGGCGGGTAAGGGGCGCGGGCTGATTTCGATCTGTGCGGCAGGCGGGCAGGGGGTGACCGTTATCGTCGAGCGCTGAAGTACCTCCAGGGTAACGGCAGAGGCGGCGAGTGCCTCGATCATGATCCAGCTGTTAGGCTTGTCTGGTCAGAACTAAAAGAAAATACCATGCCGATCATCGGACACCCCCGCGCTATCCCCGCGCTGGAACACCTGCCCAGACCCCTCTACGCCCGTGCCGAAAGCCTTGGCGCCGGTTCGTGGACCACTCGCCACCGGCACGACTGGGTACAGTTTTCCTACGCCATCAGCGGCGTACTCGGCGTGTACACACGCGACGGCAGTTACTTTGCCCCACCGCAGTGGGGGGTGTGGATCCCTGCCGATGCCGAGCATGAAGTGGTCACCTCGATGCAAGCCGAGATGCGCAGCCTGTATGTACGCCGCGATGCCTGCCCATGGGCGCCGGAACAATGCCGGGTGCTGGAAGTGACGCCGCTGGCGCGCGAGCTGATCAAGCAGTTCTGCCTGTTCCCGGCGGATTACCCAGAGGACGACAGCGCCGAGGCGCGTCTGGTGGCGGTGCTGCTCGACCAGTTGCGCACTTTGCCGGAAGTCGGTTTTTCGCTGCCGTTGCCCCGCCACCCTGGTTTGCTGGCGCTGTGCAATGGCTTGATCGCTGCACCAGACCAGTCGCAGACCTTGCAGCAGTGGGCGCGGCAGCTGGGGTGTTCGGAGAAGACGCTGATGCGGTTGTTTCAGCGGGAGACCGGGTTGAGCTTTCGTAATTGGCGGCAGCGCATGCGGTTGTTGTCGTCGCTGGCGTTGCTGGAGGCGGGGGAGAATGTGACCGAGGCGGCGCTGGGGTGTGGGTATGACTCCACCTCGGCCTACATTGCGGCGTTCAAGCAGCTGTTTGGGGCGACACCGGGGGAGTTGAAGCTTTAGTTTACGGTTGCTTGTGCCGGCCTCTTCGCGGGTAAACCCGCGCCTACAGAGGCCGCGTTACCACCCGCGAAAGGGCCGGCACAGGCCATGCCTCATCAGGTGCGGAACCTGCGCACCAGCGTATCCAGCTCATTGGACAGCCCGGCCAGGCTCTCGGAGTCCTGGCGCGCCGCCTGGGCCAGCTCGGCCACCAACTGCGCATCCCCGTGAATCTGGCTGATGTGCCGGTTGATGTCCTCGGCCACCTGATGCTGCTCTTCGGCCGCCGTGGCGATCTGGGTGTTCATGTCGCGGATCACGTCCACCGACTCACGGATCTGCCCGAAGCTGTCGCGGGCCAGGCCAATGCGGCTCACCGACTGCTGCGACACTTCCAGGCTGGCGTGCATCTGCTCGGCCACTTCGGCGGTACGGCTGGCCAGGTTGCCCAGCAGACCGTCGATTTCGGCGGTGGAGTCGGCAGTGCGCTTGGCCAGCGCCCGCACTTCGTCCGCCACCACGGCAAAGCCGCGGCCCTGCTCACCGGCACGGGCCGCTTCGATGGCGGCGTTCAGGGCCAACAGGTTGGTCTGCTCGGCAATCGAACGGATGGTGCCGAGGATCGACTGAATAGCGTTGCTGTCACGCTCCAGTTGCTGGATCGACTGCGCCGATTGCTCGATTTCGTGGCTCAGGCGATCAACGCTGTGTACCGCCGCATCGATCTGCTGCTGGCCTTCGCGGGCCTGCTGCTGGCCACTGTCGGCCGACTGCGCTGCCTGGCTGCAGGACCGTGCCACTTCATTGGCGGTGGCGACCATTTCGTGGAATGCGGTGGAAACCATGTCCACGGCTTCACGCTGGCGGCCGGCCGCCTCGGCCATGTCGCTGGAGACGCGGGTCGAGCTGCTGGACGTGCTGAGGATCTTGCTGGCAGCAGTGCCGATGTGCTGGATCAGGCTGCGAATGGCCCCGAGGAACTGGTTGAACCAGCTGGCCAGTTGCGCGGTTTCGTCGCGGCCGCGGATTTCCAGGTTGCGGGTCAGGTCTCCCTCACCCTGGGCGATGTCTTCCAGGCCATTGGTGACACTGTTGATCGGGCGCACGATCAGTTTGGCGAAGGCCGCACCGACCAACGCGAACAGCGAGGCCAACACCACAGCGATGACGCCGATCAGCCAGGTGAGCCGGGTGGTGGTCTGCATCACTTCGCTTTGCTCGATCAGGCCGATGAAGGTCCAGCCCAGTTGCTGGTCGGGGTAGACGTTAGCCATGTAGTGCACGCCATTGAGTTCGACCTCCACCAGGCCTTTGCCGGCTTTGGCCAGCTTGGCATAACCGTCGCCAAAGCTTCCCAGCTGCTTGAAGTTGTGGGTGGCGTCGCGCGGGTCGACCATCACGTTGCCGTTGCTTTCCACCAGCATCAGGTAGCCGCTTTCGCCCAGTTTGATCTGCTTGACGATCTCGGTCAGGCCCTTGAGCGACACGTCGATGTTGACCACACCGCCGGGGTTGCCCAGCTGGTTGGCCACGGTGCGCACGGTGCTGACCAGCACTGCATCGTCGGCGGCCCAGTAGTAGGCGCCGGTACGTAACGTCTTGCCAGGGTTGGCCATGGCGAGTTGGTACCAGGGGCGCGTGCGTGGGTCATAATTGACAAACTTCTGGCCGGCCGGCCAGCCGGTGTAGCCGCCGTCATTCACCCCATAGGACAGGTAGGCGTAGGCGGGATGTGAGTTGGCCAGGCGGGTCATGAAGTCGAGTATTTTGCTGGCCTGCTCGCCCAGTTCGTAGGACGGGGTTGCGCTCATGTACTTGTTCAGCTCGCTACCCGTGGCGGCGACCATTGGCTGGGAAGCCATGTACTCGACGTTCTGGTTGATCCCCTGGAAGAAGATGTTCATCGCGTTGCTGACCTGGCGGATTTCCCGGCTGCTGCTGTCGAGGAATCCGTCGCGGGCTTCGCCGCGCAGGTTGATGACCACCAGGGTGGCCACCAGAACGATGGGCAAGCCGGCGATGACCGCGAATGCCCAGATCAATTTCTGTTTGATGCTCATCGACGCTCCCGGAATTGTTATTTTCGACACACGAGGCAGGTAGCAACTACATCGGCAGCATCCGGGTTTTATAAAGCCAAAAGGCCCGTATTTATTGGATAAAGTCGTGGTTGGTGACTATTCGGTCGTGTTTGGACATTTATGGCATACCAAACGCTCGTGGCAGCTCAGTGACAACAGCTGCCTGCAGCGCCATTGGCCAGGTCTTTGAGGATCGGGCAGTCCGGGCGGTCGTCACCCTGGCAGTGCGAAACCAGCTCGCCGAGGGTGTCGCGCAGGCTCACCAGCTCCTCGATGCGCCGGTTCAGTTCATCGATATGGTGCATGGCCAGCGCCTTCACATCGGCGCTGGCACGTTGGCGGTCCTGCCACAAGGCCAGCAACTTGCCGACCTCCTCGAGGGAAAAGCCCAGGTCGCGGGAGCGTTTGATGAAGGCCAGGTTGTGCAAATCTTCCGCCTGGTACAGGCGGTAGCCGCTGTCGCTGCGTGTGGCCGGTTTGAGCAGGCCGATGGATTCGTAGTAACGGATCATCTTGGTGCTGAGCCCGCTGCGGCGGGCGGCCTGGCCAATGTTCATGGCGCCTCCTGGGTGTTGCTGGTGGGTTTCCACGTTTTAAGCCACAGTGCGTTGCTGACGACGCTTACGCTGGACAGGGCCATGGCGGCACCTGCCAGTACCGGGTTGAGGTAACCTAGCGCGGCCAGCGGGATGCCGATCAGGTTGTAGATGAATGCCCAGAACAGGTTCTGGCGGATCTTCGCGTAGGTCTTGCGGCTGATTTCCAGTGCGGCGGGCACCAGGCGCGGGTCGCCACGCATCAGGGTGATGCCCGCGGCCTGCATGGCCACGTCGGTACCGCCACCCATGGCAATGCCGATGTCGGCTGCGGCCAGCGCCGGGGCATCGTTGATACCATCGCCAACCATGGCAACCACACCCTCCTGCTTGAGCGCGGCCACGGTCGCGGCCTTGTCGGCCGGTAGCACTTCGGCATGCACATCGTCGATGCCCAGGGCCTCGGCAACCACTCTGGCGCTGCCACGGTTGTCACCGGTCAGCAGGTGGCTGCTGATGTGTTGGGCGTGCAGGGTGTCGATGGCCTGCGCGGCGCCCGGCTTGAGGCTGTCACCAAAGGCGAACAGGCCTACCACACTTGGTTGCGTGCCGCGTTCTATCAGCCACGACAGTGTGCGCCCTTCGGCTTCCCAGGCCTGGGCCTTTTCGGCCAACTCGCCGGGCTGCAGCCCGCTTTCGTCAAGCAGTCGACGGTTGCCCAGTGCCAGTTCACGGCCTTCAACGCGACCGGCAATGCCGCGCCCGGTCAGCGACTGGCTGTCGGCAACGCTTGGCACGTCCAGCCCTTGCTCTGCACAGGCCACCAGTACCGCCTTGGCCAGTGGGTGTTCACTCCCGCGCTGCAGGGCGCCGGCCAGGCGGTACAGGTCGGCACTGTTGCCGTCCAGTGCCTGGCTGTGAACCACCTGCGGGCTGCCGGAGGTGAGGGTGCCGGTTTTGTCGAAGACTACGCGGTTGACCGCATGGGCACGTTCCAGGGCTTCGGCATCCTTGATCAGGATGCCGTGGCGGGCGGCGACCCCGGTGCCGGCCATGATCGCCGCGGGCGTGGCCAGGCCGAGGGCGCAGGGGCAGGCGATGACCAGCACGGAGACGGCGTTGATCAGCGCGATTTCCAGCGGTGTCCCAGCCAGCCACCAGCCAATCAGGGTGATCAGGGCCAGTACCAGCACAGCGGGGACGAATACCTGGCTGACACGGTCGACCAGCTTCTGGATCGGCGCTTTGGCGGCCTGTGCGTCTTCCACCAGGCGGATGATGCGCGCCAGCACGGTCTCGGTGCCCAGCGCCTGGGTAAGCACCAGCAGCCGGCCTTCGCCATTGATGGCGCCACCGGTGACGCTGTCGCCGGGTTGCTTGGGCACTGGCAGGCTCTCGCCGCTGATCAGGGCCTCATCGGCGTGGCTGCTGCCGTCTTCGACCACGCCGTCGACCGGGAAGCGCTCGCCGGGCTTGACCAGTACCAGGTCGCCCAAGCGCAACTGGGCGATCGCCACATCCTCCTCCTGGCCGTCGACCACGCGCACGGCGCGTTCCGGGCGCAGGGCTTCGAGGGCGCGGATGGCACTGGCGGTCTGGCGTTTGGCGCGGCTTTCCAGGTACTTGCCCAGCAATACCAGGGCAATCACCACGGCCGAGGCTTCGAAGTACAGGTGCGGGGCCATGCCGGCGGGAGCCTGTGCCCATTGGTACAGGCTCAGGCCATAGCCAGCGCTGGTGCCCAGGGCCACCAGCAGGTCCATGTTGCCAGCACCGGCGCGCACGGCCTTCCAGGCCGCAATGTAGAAGCGGGCACCGAGAATGAACTGCACGGGTGTGGCCAGCAGGAACTGCGCCCAGGCGGGTAGCATCCAGTGCAAGCCGAACGGTTGCACCAGCATGGGCAATACCAACGGCAGGGCCAACAGCAAGGCTGCGCCGACTGCCAGGCGCTCGTTGCGCAGGCGTCGCTGGACAGTGCTTTGGTCGTCCTTGGTCGATTGTGGCAGGCTGGCGCTGTAGCCTGCCTTTTGCACAGCGTCGATCAGCAGGTTGTCATCCAGGGCCGCAAGCACTTCGAGGTGCGCGCGTTCGCTGGCCAAGTTGACGCTGACCTGCTCGACCCCCGGCAATTTGCCCAGGGCGCGCTCCACACGGCCGACACAACTGGCGCAGGTCATGCCGCCAATCTGCAGCTCGAGGGTGCGGGTGGGCACCCCGTAACCGGCCTCCCGCACGGCTTTGACCAAAGCCGGCAGGCTGTCAGGCGCGGCCAGAACCCGGGCTTTCTCAGTGGTGAGGTTTACGCTGACCTGTTCAGCGCCGGTGACCTTGCGCAGGGCGCGCTCGACCCGGCCAGCACAGCTGGCGCAGGTCATGCCGGAGATCGGCAGGTCGTATGTGGTGGATGCGGGCATGGCTCTCCTCCTTGGACAGGCCTCCAGCATCAACCTTGCCACGCAGGCAAGGTCAATAGCCCAGGTCGGCTCGTTTCAACTCCAGCCCATATTGCCCCATGGCGATGCGGTATTTGTTGATCTGGCCCGCCTGCAGATTCAAACGCGTGCTGCGCTGGTCCTCTATACCAGCGGCGCAACCCGGCATTTGCCCAGGTAGCAGGCGCAGGCGTACATCCACCGGGCCAGGCGGCAAGTTGAACGAGGTAGACTGCTCCTGGAAAACGCGCCCGGAAAGCTGGTCGTTGAGGTACACGCCGATTTCGCAGCTGGTGGCCACTTCCAGGCGCTCCCGGGAAATGATCAGTACGCTGTAGGCCGAGTTGCCCTCGGCGAAGGCCGGTGGCACCACAGCCAGCGCGCCCAATAGCCCGACGACGCCCAATGCTGCCCTGAACATGAAAAATCTCCTGCTTGCCTGATCGTCAAAGGCGCAGCTTGGCCGACGCGGACGCGGATTTCCACCCCGGGTGTTGCAGGCAAGGCTTGACCTTGCCCTGATGGCAAGCTTGAGACTAGTGAAAAACCTGAAGGAGGTAACCCTCATGCAAGTGTTCAATGTACAAGGCATGACCTGCGGCCATTGCGTGAAAGCCGTGACCCGCGCGGTGCAGGAGCAGGATGCGGCAGCCAGGGTGGAAGTTGATCTGGCAGGCAAACAGGTGCGTGTGCAGAGCGAGTTGGCGCAGGAGCAGATCCTCACCGCGATTCGGGATGAGGGGTACCAGGCCGAACTCGCCTGAAGACCTGATTGCTCCCACTGGGGGGTAACAGTGTTGCAAATGTTTTCACATCGATAGGGTCCACAGCAGGTAGAATCAGTCACTTGCTTAGCCTGCTATGGATTCCTGATGAACCTGCGAATGGTGCTCATCCTGGGCGCACTCAGTGCGTTCGGGCCCTTGGCGATCGACTTCTACCTGCCAGCCTTCCCGGCCATGGCGCAAGCGTTCGCCACCGATGAAAAACACATCCAGGCCACTTTGGCCGCTTACTTCCTGGGCCTGTCTATCGGGCAATTGGCCTATGGCCCAGTTGCCGATCGCTTTGGTCGACGCAAGCCGCTGATCTTCGGCGTGACCCTGTTTACCTTGGCTTCACTGGCCTGTGCCTATGCCCCCAACCTCGACACCTTGGTGCTGGCACGTTTTATCCAGGCATTGGGTGGGTGTGCCGGCATGGTGCTTTCGCGGGCTATCGTCAGCGACAAGTGCGACCCGGTAGCTTCAGCCAAAGTGTTTTCGCAACTGATGCTGGTCATGGGCCTGGCGCCGATCCTGGCACCGATGCTGGGTGGGGTGCTGGTGAACCTGGCCGGCTGGCAGTCGATCTTCCTCGCTCTGAGCCTGTTCAGTGCCGGCTGCCTGTTGGCGGTAAGCCTGGGCCTGCCAGAAAGCCTGCCTGAGCATATACCGCGCCAGCCGCTGTCTGGTGCGTTGCGCCAGTACCTGCGGCTGCTGGCTGACCGGGTTTTCCTCGGCCATGCCCTGACCGGCGGTATCGCCATTGCCGGCATGTTTGCCTATATCGCCGGTTCGCCTTTCGTGTTCATCAAGCTGTATGGCGTACCCGCAGAGCACTACGGCTGGCTGTTCGGTACCAATGCCGCAGGTTTTATTCTGGTGGCGCAGGTGAACGCCCGCTTGCTGGCCAAACGCGGACCGGCGTTCCTGCTGGGCCGCGCGGTGTGGCTGTATCTGGTTGCGGGCCTGGTGCTGCTGGGCGTGGCGGCCTTGCGCCCAGCGCAGTTGTGGCCGCTGCTGGTGCCGCTGTTCATCTGTATCGCCAGCCTGGGTTGCATCATTCCCAATGCTTCGGCCTGCGCCATGAGCGGACAGGGCGCGCGTGCCGGTAGCGCCTCGGCACTGATGGGCTGTGTGCAGTTCAGCGTCGCTGCGGGTGCTGCCGCACTGGTCGGCCTGCTGCATGACGGCAGTGCGGTGCCAATGGCAATCGTGATCAGCCTGTGCGGGGCGCTGGCGGTCAGTGTCGCGCTGTTGACCCGACGTCTGCAGGCCAAGGCTCCCGCATGAGGGGATGAGGTGCCTGCAGACGGTTTTCCAGCGTGGCGACGAAGGCACGTGCCTCAGCCTCGCTGCGGAAACTGACCACGTGCTGATCGAGCTGGACTTGCCAAGGACAGGCGGGGTTTCGGCTCGACGCACTTACGATAATTTTCATCGCGGCATACCTCCAGAAAGGGCAGCGGCTCAAGTGTAGCGCTGGCCTGCGAGCCTGCCATGACACTGCTTCAGCGTCCTGACTGACGGTAGGTGCGTGCATTTTCCTGGCGGTGTTTCCTGCTTTGGGCGCAATGCCTGCAAACCCACAGAACCTTCGCTTTGTTTCGCGCTATTTGCGGAAGGTTGCTGTGGGCCGTATCTGAAATGACTGCAAGTTTGTTTTCATCAAGATGTTTCAGCGCGCCTGTGTGGGCGTACCGGTGCCTTGGTTGACGTGGTGCCGGGGAGTATCTCGCAGCCGCTTCGCTGCTTGCCATGGGTAGACATACCCAGTGGTTTTTCATCCTGGGTGCTGCGGCAGGTGGGCGTCTGAACGGCGTTTTCTGCGGCTTATACTGGCGAACCAGGCCAGTGCCAGCGAGAGGCGCTTCCCTGGCAGGGTTGGCCATCGCATCCCCACCGTGAAATTGCAGGGAGTTACAAGGACATGAACGCAGCCAGCAGTATCAGCCAGATCGCCAGCCTGATGGCCGACCCCAAGCGCAGTGCCATGCTGTGGGCATTGATCGATGGCACACCACGATTGGCCAATGAGCTCGCGATAATGACTGGCCTGACTTCATCGTCAGCCTGCGCACACCTTTCGCTGCTGTCGTCGGCCGGTTTGCTCAGGCATGAAGCCAGGGGCCGCAAACGTTACTTCTGCCTGGCTACCCCGCAGGTCGGAGCAGCGGTAGAGGCCTTGGCCAGCGTACAACTGGAAAGCGCCAGGGGAGAGCGTGCCGAAGCGCCGGTATCGTCGCTGCCCCTGTCGATGCGCCGGGCGCGCCGTTGTGGCGATCACCTGGGTGGGGAGTTGGCCAGTGAGCTGTACCATCGCATGGTGGTGGCTGGCTGGTTGGAAGGCAGCGGACGGCACTTGAGGGTCAGTGACGAGGGGCGGGCGCAGTTGGCCTTGGTCGGGGTGTACATCGATGCCCTGGCGCCACACCAGCAACGAGGTTGCGTGATCTGCCGCTGCACCGAATGGAATGACCAGGGCCCGCATCTGGGGGGCGTACTGGGCCAGGCCTTGTTCAGGTTGTTCCTGCAATCTGGCTGGATGCGTGAGTTGGAGGACTCGCGGGCATTGCATATCTCGGCGCTGGGTATCCAGCAGATCAATCGCATAGCCCGCGTGGCGACGTTGCAGGTCGGTTGAGCGCAACGTCGTCATGCTACTCAAACCAGCCGTGCGTCCAGGCTGTTCTGCGCCAGGCGACGCGCCTGGTCTTCGGTCATGCCCAAGTGGGTATGCAGAGCGTGGAAGTTCTCCGTGACGTAGCCACCGAAGTAGGCCGGGTCGTCCGAGTTGACCGTGACTTTCACGCCACGCTCGAGCATGTCGAGGATGTTGTGCTGGCTCATGTGGTCGAACACGCAGAGCTTGGTGTTGGACAGCGGGCACACCGTGAGCGGGATCTGCTCGTCGATAATGCGCTGCATCAGGCGCTCGTCCTCGATGGCGCGCACGCCATGGTCGATACGTTTGATCTTCAGCAGGTCGAGGGCTTCCCAGATGTACTCAGGCGGGCCTTCTTCGCCAGCATGGGCAACGGCGATGAAGCCTTCGCTACGGGCGCGATCGAACACACGCTGGAACTTGCTGGGTGGGTGGCCCATCTCCGAGCTGTCCAGGCCTACGGCAATGAACGCATCGCGGAACGGCAAGGCCTGATCGAGGGTCTGGTGCGCTTCATCCTCGCTGAGGTGGCGCAGGAAGCTGAGGATCAGGCCGCTGCTGATGCCCAGCTGTTCGCGGCCATCCTTGAGCGCCTGGCTGATGCCGTTGAGCACCACTTCGAAAGCAATGCCACGGTCGGTATGGGTCTGCGGGTCGAAGAAGGGTTCGGTGTGGATCACGTTCTGGGCCTTGCAGCGCTGCAGGTAGGCCCAGGTCAGGTCGTAGAAGTCCTGCTCGGTGCGCAGCACGTCGGCGCCCTGGTAATACAGGTCGAGGAACTCCTGCAGGTTGTTGAAGGCATAGGCACCGCGCAAGGTCTCCACATCGGCCCAGGGCAAGGCGATCTTGTTGCGCTCAGCCAGGGCGAACAGCAACTCGGGCTCCAGCGAGCCTTCCAGGTGCAGGTGCAGTTCGGCCTTGGGCAGGGCGTTCAACCAGTCATACATAGTGGTTCATCTCAATCAGGTACAGTTGCGGCCATTCTACAGGGGCCGGCCGGGCAATGCGCCCAGCCGGGCTGCGACCTGGTGAATCACCAGACCAAGGGTTCGCCCTTGTAGTTGATGAAGCGCAGGCCGCCCTTGCCGCTTTGGGCCTTGATCTGTTCGATCATGCCGCGGGTGCTGGTGAGCACATCGATATCGGCGTTTTCGCCACCCATGTCGGTTTTCACCCAGCCCGGGTGCATGGCCAGCACGCACAGGTCCGGGCGCTGCTGCTCAACGAAGAAGCTGTTGATCATCGAGTTCAGTGCCGCCTTGCTGGCCTTGTACAGGCAGATTTCGCCACCGTCGGGGATGGTGATGCTTCCCAGGATCGAGCTCATGAAGGCCAGCACACCACTGCCTTCGCGTATTTGATCCACCAGGCGGCGAGCCACGCGTATCGGCGCCACGGCGTTGGTCATGAACAGATCGCCAATGTCGCTGTTGCTTACCGCCTCCAGATCTTGCGGCAAGGGGCCCATGACCCCGGCGTTGACGAATATCAGGTCGAATACCTGGCCTTGCAGGCGTTGCTTCAGGCCATCGAGCTGGACGGTGTCGTTCATTTCCAGCTGCTCGATGTGCACGCCGGGCACGTTCGCCAGGGCGCCGGGCTGCTGCGGGTTACGGACGGTGGCAGTGATTTTCCAGCCGTCTTCGTGCAGGCGTTGTACCAGGCCCAGGCCAAGCCCGCGCGAGGCGCCGATGATGAGGGCAGTTCTTGAATTAGCCATAGGAACATTCCTTTATCGGTGTAGGAGAAAGGAACTGAGCATACGTCACGGCGGATATGCGTGCCTGGTTTGCTGTTGGTCAAAAAATGGTCAGTTTCGTCTGGGCCTTGCGGGGCCGGGCGCTTCGCCGGTTGGCACACGGGTTATCCACAAGCTGGTCCACAGTTATTGTGTGCAAGGTGAGCGAGTGGGGTGCGGTTTGGGTGGGCGGTTCGCTGGGGATAAGTCGCGCACATTCAGCAGTTTACGACTGTCATCAAATAGTGATCAAAATATGATCAAGGCTCTGAGGGCCTTGAAATCACTAGCCTGCAAGAGCTTGCCCCAAGCTTATCCACAGGCAGGCCCACAGTTGCTGTGGGCAATGTTCAGCGTGCTTCGAGCAAAATACGTCCGCGGCTCAAATCCGCCAGTTGCTGTTGCAATGGCGCCAGGTGGGCGTCACCGAGGGCAATCAGCAGGTCAACACCATTGGCGGTGAACTGTTCATCCAGGACCAGGCCGTCAACCTCGGCCAGGCGCAGCTTCACCAACGCCAGCTCGCTGAAACTGCAGCTGCAACTGAAATTGCTGCGTTGCACCAGCAGGCGCTTGGGCGCCTGTTGCAGGCACTTGTTGGCGCCGCCGCCATAGGCCCTGGCCAGGCCGCCGGTGCCCAATTGGATGCCGCCGTACCAGCGGATCACCAGCACCACCACCTGGTCGCAGTCCTGCGCTTCGATGGCCGCCAGGATCGGCCGCCCAGCGGTGCCACCGGGTTCGCCATCGTCGCTGCTGCGGTATTGCGCGCCGAGTTTCCAGGCCCAGCAGTTGTGGGTTGCGGCCAAGTCGCTGTGACGTTCGATGAAATTCATCGCGTCGGCGGCACTGCTGATCGGCCCGGCGAGGGTGATGAAGCGGCTTTTGCGGATTTCCTCGCGGTATTCGCAGAGGTCGAGCAGGGTAGAAGGCATAAAGGACGGTCAGGCAGCCGGCTTGATGCCGCAGCCCTTCAGAATGATGTGGATAAGGTTGTTGCTCGCGTCTTCCATGTCCTGTTTGGTCAGGCGGCTGCGGCCAGTCACCTGGCAAATCTGGGTGGCAAAGTCGGCGTAGTGCTGGGTGCTGCCCCAGAGCAGGAAGATCAGGTGCACGGGGTCGACCGGGTCCATCTTGCCTGCTTCGATCCAGGCCTGGAATACCGCAGCACGGCCGCGGAACCATTCGCGGTAATCGGCGCTGAAGTATTCGGTCAGGCAGGTGCCACCGCTGATCACTTCCATGGCGAAAATGCGCGAAGCTTGCGGGTTGCGCCGGGAGAACTCCATCTTGGTGCGGATGTACTGGCTCAGGGCTTCACCGGGGTCGTCATCGACGCTTAAGGCGTTGAAGGTGCTGTCCCACAACTCGATGATGTTGCTGAGCACGGCGATGTACAGGCCCAGCTTGTTGGTGAAGTAGTAGTGCAGGTTAGCCTTGGGCAACCCCGCCTTGAGGGCGATGGTGTTCATGCTGGTGCCCTTGAAACCATGGCGGGCGAATTCATCTTCGGCGGCCTGGATAATGGCCTGTTCGTTCTTCTGGCGGATACGGCCCGCGGGCTTGCCCGAGGCGGAGAGGCGATGCGCAGGGACTTCTAGGGTCATGGACGATTCCGTACGGGGCAGTGGCTGCGGCTGTGGCACAAGATTACCTGCCTGTGCCGAAGTGACAAGCGTTTACGGCACAGACTGGCATCAACGTGTCGCAGCCAGGCTTTCGAGGAAGCTTTCCAGCACCAGGTTGGGGCGCCGGCCTTTGCGGGTGACCCAGCTCAGGCTCAGGTCATAAAAACGCTCCCTGGGCTTTAGCGCACGCAAACGGCCTTGTTGGACCCAGAACGTGGCGTAGTGGTCGGGCAGGTAGCCGATATAGCGCCCGGTGAGGATGAGAAACGCCATGCCCTCGCGGTCAGAAGCACTGGCTGTGCAATTCAGTGCCTGGTAATGCGCCTGGATTTCGGCGGGCAGACGGAAGGTGGGGGTGATGGCTTCCTGGCTATTGAGGCGTTCGTCGTCTATCTGCTGGTCGTCGGCGTAGAACAACGGGTGGCCGACTGCGCAGTACAGCAGCGAGCGTTCGCTGTACAACGGTTGGTACTCAAGCCCCGATAGCGGGCTGGTCTGTGGTACGACGCCAACGTGCAGGCTGCCGTCGAGCACGCCGTGCTCGACCTGGCTGGGGGCGATCATACGGATCTGGATGCGCACGTCAGGGCCCCGATCCTTGAGTTCCGCCAAGGCGTGGGTGATACGCATGTGCGGCAAGGTCACCAGGTTGTCGGTCAGGCCGATGTTCAGCTCGCCGCGTAAATGCTGGTGCAGGCCGTTGACCTCGGTGCGGAAGCTTTCCAGTGCACTGAGCAGTTGCAGGGCTGAATGGTAGACCTCGCGGCCTTCCTCCGTCAGCGAGAAACCGGCGCGGCCGCGCTGACACAGGCGTAGGCCGAGGCGTTGCTCGAGGTCGTTCATCTGCTGGCTGATGGCCGAGCGACCTATGCCCAGTACGTTTTCGGCAGCCGAGAAGCCACCGCACTCGACAACGCTGCGGTAGATCTTCAGCAGGCGGATGTCGAAATCGCTGACTTGGGCGAGTGGATCGGGGCGTCGGCTCATTAGTTTAGTCTCGGCCTGTCTGAAGGTTAGAAATGTAGGCTTTTTCAGACTCTATCGCCGTGCCAATTTAGCTGCAACAAGATACATCGTTGCCTAATCGTCTTCCGAGGAACCGCCGATGAACATGCCCGAAACCGCCCCTGCCGGTATCGCCAGCCAGCTCAAGCTGGACGCCCACTGGATGCCCTACACCGCCAACCGCAACTTCCAGCGCGACCCACGCCTGATCGTGGCGGCCGAAGGCAACTACCTGGTCGATGACCACGGGCGCAAGATCTTCGACGCCCTGTCCGGCCTGTGGACCTGCGGCGCAGGGCACACTCGCAAGGAAATCGCTGACGCGGTGACCCGCCAACTGAGTACGCTGGACTACTCGCCAGCTTTCCAGTTCGGCCACCCGCTGTCGTTCCAGCTGGCGGAAAAGATCGCCGAGCTGGTTCCGGGCAATCTGAATCACGTCTTCTATACCAACTCCGGTTCCGAGTGCGCCGATACCGCACTGAAGATGGTGCGTGCTTACTGGCGCCTGAAAGGCCAGGCAACCAAGACCAAGATCATCGGCCGTGCCCGTGGTTACCATGGCGTGAACATCGCGGGTACCAGCCTGGGTGGCGTCAACGGTAACCGCAAGATGTTTGGTCAGTTGCTGGACGTCGACCACCTGCCCCACACCGTGTTGCCGGTGAACGCTTTCTCCAAGGGCATGCCGGAAGAGGGCGGTATCGCTCTGGCTGACGAAATGCTCAAGCTGATCGAGCTGCACGATGCCTCCAACATCGCAGCAGTCATCGTCGAGCCGCTGGCCGGTTCGGCCGGTGTGCTGCCGCCGCCGAAGGGCTACCTGAAGCGTCTGCGTGAAATCTGCACCCAGCACAACATTCTGCTGATCTTCGACGAAGTGATCACTGGCTTCGGCCGCATGGGTGCGATGACCGGCTCGGAAGCCTTCGGCGTTACCCCAGACCTGATGTGCATCGCCAAGCAGGTGACCAACGGCGCCATCCCGATGGGCGCAGTGATTGCCAGCAGCGAGATCTACCAGACGTTCATGAACCAGCCGACCCCGGAATACGCGGTGGAATTCCCACACGGCTACACCTACTCGGCGCACCCGGTAGCCTGTGCCGCCGGTATCGCCGCGCTGGACCTGCTGCAGAAGGAAAATTTGGTGCAGTCCGCTGCTGAACTGGCGCCGCATTTCGAGAAGCTGCTGCACGGCGTGAAGGGCACCAAGAATATCGTCGATATCCGCAACTACGGCCTGGCCGGCGCCATCCAGATCGCCGCCCGTGACGGTGATGCCATCGTTCGCCCATACGAAGCGGCCATGAAGCTGTGGAAAGCGGGCTTCTATGTACGATTTGGTGGCGACACCCTGCAGTTCGGCCCAACCTTCAATACCAAGCCGCAGGAACTGGACCGCCTGTTCGATGCGGTAGGCGAAACCCTGAACCTGATCGACTGATCTTTCCGATTTTGATGCCAGGCGCACGCACGCAGCGCGTGCCTGGCTCTCCTTTGTTTATCTGGAGTTTTGCATGAGCATTGTTCAGCACCTGATTCACGGCGAACTGGTTACCAAGGGTGAGCGCACCGCCGATGTCTTCAACCCGTCCACTGGCCTGGCCGTTCGCAAGGTCGAACTGGCCAGCCGCGCAACTGTTCAGGAAGCGATCGACTCGGCCAAGGCCGCCTTCCCGGCCTGGCGCAACACCCCTCCGGCCAAGCGCGCCCAGGTGATGTTCCGCTTCAAGCAACTGCTGGAGCAGAACGAAGCCAAGATTTCGCAGATGATCAGCGAAGAGCACGGCAAGACCTTGGAGGACGCCGCCGGCGAACTGAAGCGTGGTATCGAGAACGTCGAGTTCGCGTGTGCAGCCCCAGAAGTGCTGAAGGGGGAGTACAGCCGCAACGTCGGTCCGAACATCGACGCCTGGTCCGATTTCCAGCCGCTGGGCGTGGTTGCCGGTATTACCCCGTTCAACTTCCCCGCCATGGTGCCGCTGTGGATGTACCCGCTGGCCATCGCCTGCGGCAACGCATTCATCCTCAAGCCTTCCGAGCGTGACCCGAGCTCGACCTTGTACATTGCCCAGTTGCTGCTGGAAGCCGGGCTGCCGAAGGGCATCCTCAACGTGGTGCACGGTGACAAGGAAGCGGTGGATGCGCTGATCGAAGCACCGGAAGTGAAAGCACTGAGCTTCGTGGGTTCGACCCCGATCGCCGAGTACATCTATGCCGAAGGCACCAAGCGTGGCAAGCGTGTACAAGCCCTGGGGGGCGCGAAGAACCACGCGGTGCTGATGCCGGATGCCGACCTGGACAACGCAGTCAGTGCCCTGATGGGCGCGGCTTACGGTTCGTGTGGCGAGCGTTGCATGGCCATTTCGGTAGCCGTGTGCGTGGGCGACCAAGTGGCCGATGCCCTGATTGCCAAGCTGGAGCCACAGATCAAGGCGCTGAAGATTGGTGCCGGCACCTCGTGTGGCTTGGACATGGGCCCGCTGGTGACTGCGGCAGCGCGTGACAAGGTCGTGGGTTACATCGATGACGGTGTTGCTGCTGGCGCCAAGCTGGTGGTGGATGGACGTGGCTTCCGTGTGGCGGGTAATGAAGATGGCTACTTCGTGGGTGGCACACTGTTCGACAAGGTGACCCCGGAGATGCGCATCTATAAAGAAGAGATCTTTGGTCCGGTGCTGTGCGTGGTCCGGGTGAATAGCCTGGAGCAGGCCATGCAGCTGATCAACGATCACGAGTATGGCAACGGTACCTGCATCTTTACCCGTGACGGTGAAGCGGCCCGTCTGTTCTGCGACGAGATCGAAGTGGGTATGGTGGGTGTCAACGTACCGCTGCCAGTGCCGGTGGCCTACCACAGCTTTGGTGGCTGGAAGCGTTCGCTGTTTGGTGACCTGCATGCCTATGGCCCGGATGGTGTGCGCTTCTATACCCGCCGCAAGGCAATTACCCAGCGTTGGCCGCAGCGGGCCAGCCATGAAGCGTCGCAGTTTGCATTCCCTAGCCTGTAAGGGAAGTAGATGAAGCGGGGAGGCCGTCAGGCCTCCCCGTTTTGTTTTTGGGGTTTGGTTGTTGCTGTTGCTGTTGCTGTTGTAGGGGGGATGTCTTGAGGTGGTTTGGGCGGTGAGATGTGTCTGCCATAACCCCTGCAGCGCCTGTGAGATCG
>NZ_JBICMK010000006.1:0-72120 GCF_043106315.1 Pseudomonas sp. FYR_5
AAGAGGCCAGCCCAGGAAAAACACCAAAAAAAAAAAAAACCCCGGCGCAGAGGCCGGGGTTTTCGTGAAACAGGCAGCAGTTTCAGCGAGCGTAGGTCATCAGCACGTCCGCAGCAGTCTGGCTGTCCACACCCATCATCACGCTCAGGGCAGTAACGGTGAGGATGGAGAAGCCGAACACCTTGCGGGCCCACTTGCTGTCGTCCTCGGCCTTGTAACCACCCCAGGCCATGTACAGCCAGTACAGGCCCATGGCTGCTGCCACGGCCAGGTAGCCGAGGCCGGCGTAACCGCCGAGGGTAAGCATCAGGGTGGCGAGCACGAAGGCCAGCACGTACAGCACGATCTGCTTTTTCGCCGCGAGGATGCCACGTGCCACCGGCAGAACCGGAATGTTGGCAGCGCTGTAATCCTTGAAGCGGAAGATCGCGATGGCAAAGCTGTGCGGCATTTGCCAAAGGCTGAACATCACCAGCAGGGTTACCGCAGCCAGGTCGAAGCTGTTGCTCACGGCGCAGTAGCCGATCACCGGAGGCATGGCACCCGACAGGCTGCCGACCAAGGTGCCGTGCACCGACTTACGCTTCAGCCACAGGCTGTAGAAACCGACGTAGACGACAAAGCCAATCAGTGCGCAGAACGCAGACAGCGGGTTGGCCTGGACATACAGCAGGCTGAAACCCGCCACCCCGAGCAGGGTGGCGTAGATCAGCGCGAGGGGCAGCGACATGCCGCCCTGAACCATGACACGGTTCTTGGTGCGCTCCATCTTGTGGTCGATGTCACGGTCGATGCAGTTGTTGAACACGCATCCGGACGCAACCACCAGAGAAGTACCGATCACCACCGCCAGGAACAGGGCGAAATCCACATGGCCCTTCGAGGCAAGGAAGAAACCGCCTGCCACGGAAAGCACGTTACCGAAAATGATCCCCGGTTTGGTGATTTGGATAAAGTGCTTAACGGACATGCAGTCTTACCTCACTTGGCCAACATTTCGAAGTGGATGCTGAACATGATCCACAGCGACAGGCCGACAAGCAGAGCGATCACCAAGGTGGTGAACAGGAACGTCGAAACGTTGTTGCGTTGCTCTTTCGAGCGGTCCATGTGCAGGAAGTAAACCAGGTGAACAACCACCTGGATCACGGCCATGGCAACAATGATCAGAACGGTCAGGTTCTTCGGCAGGCTGGCGGTCATGGCCAGGCCGAACGGGATCGCAGTCAGGATGATCGACAGTACAAAACCGATCATGTACGACTTGACGCTGCCGTGATTACCTTCGTGATGAGTGTCGTGTGCGTTAGCCATTACAGAACCCCCAGCAGGTAAACGACGGTGAATACGCAGATCCAGACCACGTCCAGGAAGTGCCAGAACAGGCTCAGGCAGCTCATGCGGGTCTTGGCGGTCGGCGTGATGCCGTGCTTGTTGATCTGGTACATCATGATTGCCATCCAGATCAGACCAGCAGTCACGTGCAGACCGTGGGTACCTACCAGGGCGAAGAAGCCCGACAGGAAGCCACTGCGCTGCGGGCCGAAGCCCTCGCTGATCAGGTGATGGAACTCATAGATTTCCATCGCGATGAAGCCTGCACCGAACAGGAAGGTCACAGCCAACCAGCCCAGTACGCCAGCTTTCTTGCCATCGAACATCTTCAGCATGGCGAAGCCGAAGGTGATCGAGGACAGCAGCAGGAGCAGCGTTTCAACAGCTACGAAATCGAGCTGGAAGATGTCATGACCCGACGGGCCGCCGGCAAAACTGCCGGACAGCACCGCGTAGGTGGCGAAGAGCGACGCAAACAGGATGCAGTCGGTCATCAGGTACAGCCAGAAGCCCAGTACGGTCATCTGGCCCGAGTCGTGGTGGTGGTCGTCGTGCCCATGGTCGTGACCATGAGCAGCGCCGTGCATTACTTGACTGGACATTGATTACACCCGCTCAAACGATTCGACACGTGCGCCGGCAGGCAGAGCACCTGCTTTGGCCAGCGCTTTCATACGCTCGCCTTCGATGCGCGCCACTTCTTCGGCCGGAACCATGTAGCCCTGGTCGTCACGTGCAGCGTGGCGAACGAAGACAGCGATGGTTGCAACCAGGCTCGCGCCAACCAGCCACCAGATGTGCCAGATGAAGGCGAAGCCGAAGACGGTCAGGAACAGGCCCATGAACAGACCGGTAGCGGTGTTGCTCGGCATGTGAATGGCTTCGTACTTGGCCGGAGCCTTGTACGCAACGCCTGCTTCCTTGGCTTCGTGCCAGCAGTCCAGGCCAACTTTCTCAGGCATGTGAGCGAAGTTGTAGAACGGAGGTGGCGAAGAAGTCGACCATTCCAGGGTACGGCCGCCCCATGGGTCGCCGGTCACGTCCAGGTTCTGGTTGCGGTCGCGGACCGAAACGACGATCTGGATCAGCTGGCAAGCGATACCGAACAGGATCAGCACGGCGCCGACAACGGCTACGTACAGGTAGGGTTCCCACAGTGGGTTGTCGGAGTGGTTCAGACGACGGGTCATGCCCATGAAGCCCAGGGCGTACAGCGGCATGAACGCAACGTAGAAGCCCGACAGCCAGAACCAGAAGGCAGCTTTGCCCCACTTCTCGTTCAGGGTGAAGCCGAAGGCTTTCGGGAACCAGAAGGCGAAACCGGCGATGTAGCCGAATACCGCGCCACCGATGATCACGTTGTGGAAGTGCGCAATTACGAACAGGCTGTTGTGCAGGACGAAGTCAGCACCCGGAACAGCCAGCAGTACGCCGGTCATGCCACCGATGGAGAAGGTGACCATGAAGCCCAGGGTCCAGAGCATCGGTGCGGTGAAGCGCACACGGCCTTGGTACATGGTGAACAGCCAGTTGAACAGCTTCACACCGGTCGGAATGGAGATCAGCATCGTCGCCAGGCCGAAGAAGGTGTTGACGCTGGCGCCGGCACCCATGGTGAAGAAGTGGTGCAGCCATACAGCAAAGCCGAGGATGGCGATCGCGCCCGATGCGTAAATCATCGAGTGGTGGCCGAACAGGCGTTTGCCAGAGAACGTCGAAGTTACTTCCGAGAACACGCCGAAGGCCGGCAGGATCAGGATGTAAACCTCAGGGTGACCCCACGCCCAGAACAGGTTGACGTACATCATCGGGTTCCCACCAAGCTCGTTGGTGAAGATGTGGAAGTCCAGATAACGGTCAACAGTCAGCAGAGCGAGTGCAGCAGTCAGGATCGGGAACGAAGCGACGATCAGTACGTTGGCCCAGGTGCAGGTCCAGGTGAAGATCGGCATGTCCATCAGCTTCATGCCAGGTGCGCGCATCTTCATCACGGTGACGAGGAAGTTCACGCCGGTAAGTGTCGTACCCAATCCGGATAGCTGTAGCGCCCAGATGTAGTAGTCGACACCCACCCCAGGGCTGTACTGAATGCCCGCGAGCGGCGGATAGGCAACCCAGCCGGTCTTGGCGAATTCACCAACGCCCAGCGAGATGTTGACCAGCAGCACGCCTGCCAGCAGCAGGTAGAAGCTCAGGGAGTTCAGGAACGGGAAGGCAACGTCACGTGCACCGATCTGCAGAGGAACCGCCAGGTTCATCAGGCCGGTGAAGAACGGCATCGCCATGAAGATGATCATGATCACACCGTGAGCGGTGAAGATCTGGTCATAGTGTTCAGGCGGCAGGTAGCCTTCGGAGCCGCCGGTTGCGGCAGCCAGCTGGGTACGCATCATGATGGCGTCGGCGAAGCCGCGCAGCAGCATGACCATCGCGACGATGATGTACATCACGCCGATCTTTTTGTGGTCGACAGTAGTCAGCCACTCGCTCCACAAGTAGGTCCACTTGCGGAAATAGGTGATAAGACCGACGACAGCGATACCGCCGAGCGCGATCATGGCAAGCGTCACCATGACTATCGGCTCGTGATAGGGTATCGCCTCCAGGCTTAGTTTACCGAACATCTCTTACTCCTCTGCACCGGCAGCTGGTTGCATACTCGATTCCACACCCTTGGTTGTGGCCAGATCTGTGCTGCCTGCTTCTTCGTGGCTACGACCGCGGTTCATGCCTTCGTACTTGTCGACGATCAGCTGGAACTGCTCAGGCGAAGCCTCGCTGTACAGCGCGACCGGGTTGTTTTCGCTTGGTTTGGCCAAGGCGGCATATTCGGCCTTGTCCAGCTTCTTCGGCGACTGCTTGACTTCAGCGACCCACTTGTCGAAGTCTTCCTGAGAGGTGGCAGTAGCCTTGAATTTCATGCCGGTGAAGCCAGCACCGCTGTAGTTGGCGCTGATACCGTCGAATTCGCCATTTTCGTTGGCGATCAGGTGCAGCTTGGTGGTCATGCCGGCCATGGCGTAGATCTGGCCGCCCAGGCCCGGGATGAAGAACGAGTTCATCACGGCGTCGGAAGTGACGCGGAAGTTGACCGGGGTATTAGCCGGGAAGACGATCTTGTTGACCGTGGCAATGCCCTGCTCCGGGTAGATGAACAGCCACTTCCAATCCAGCGCGACCACGTCGATCTGAACCGGCTTCACGTCCGAATCCAGCGGACGATAAGGGTCCAGCTTGTGGGTGGAGTGGTAGGTGACGTAACCCAGGGCGATGATGATCAGGATCGGGATGATCCACACCGCGGCCTCGATCTTGGTCGAGTGCGACCAGTCAGGGGTGTAGGTGGCTGCCTTGTTGGAAGCACGGTACTTCCAGGCGAACGCCAGGGTCATGATGATGACAGGAATTACCACCAGCAGCATCAGGCCGGTAGCGATCAGGATCAGGTTCTTTTGCTCAATGCCGACCTGGCCCTTCGGGTCGAGCAGGGTCCAGTTGCACCCACTGAGTAAAAGCATGCCTAAAAAGGGCAATATGCCAAACAGTCTGGGGTAACGCTTTTTACTCATCTCACGACCTCTAGATCAGCTTGCTTCAATGCAATTTGTGTTTTGGTAGCCAACACTTCGTCCTGCCAAGTGAGGCATTTCGCGCCCGTACTCACTCCTGCCTGGGGTCCGACTGCAGGACCTTGGCTTCAAGCGGGTTAGCGGTGCTTATGGTTTCGTAGGCAACAGGCCTGTACTTCAGACCAAGTCCATTTGGTGCGGGAAAACGCGGAGGGGTGTCCGCCCGGTATCGCCGTTGGGCGAAACTTGACGAAGTCAGCAAAAAGGAGCGCTGAGGCTTCCTTCAATCCTGCGACTCGCAAGCAGTGCCGAACGGAAATTGGGGGCGATTGTAGATAGGTCGCCAACCCTTGACTATGACTTATTGAGCAACAGTCTTTTACAGAATCCGTAACAATGATGCTCAAGAATTCAACTTCGCGACAGTTTGTCGCACCCCGCTTGCCAGGCCTCAAAGCCGCATTCTGCAAGGCTTAGGGATTGATCTGGATCAAGCGGTGCGCAACTTTTCCCTCTCCTCATGCGGTGCAAAAGACCCCATGCAATTCGGGACTTTTGTCTAAACCTGGCGTCGGTTGCGGTAGATACCGAGCGGAACCAGGACGGCGGTCAGCACGAACGCCACAAGTGCCCATTGCGCCAGCGACAGACCGAGGATCGGCGGGTAGGGCGTGCTGCAGAAGCCGTCGACCTGAAATGCCAGTGGCCACAGCTTTGCCAGTGGCAGGTCATCCACGATCGGCTGCAAGGTATCGATACCGCAACTGACCATGGGGTTGGCGAGTATATACACATGGTTGCCGGCCGCAACGATTCCGCCAATTGCACTGATCACCACCAGCGCTTCGAAGAAGGTCAGGCTGCGGCGCCCGGGCATCGCCGCCGCGATGAAGGCAAACACGGCAATGAACAGCAGTGCATAACGTTGCAGGATGCACAACGGGCAAGGTGCCTCGCCCAGCACCACTTGCATGTAGAGGGCACCGCCGATCAGCGAGAGGCAGATCAGGCCCAACAGCACCAGAAAGCGCCGTTCCCGATTCAGGCGCGATGTTTGTTCGTTCATTGCCGGTTCCTTCGATGGATAGTGGCAGCGTGGTCCGCCTGCCTGGGCGCAAGTCTACACGCTGGGCAGGGCCTGTGAGCGTGCCGAGGAAGCGGTGCGATAGCACTGCGCAGGACTATCCGGTGTGGCTGAGACCGGCCGCAACGACGTCGGTTCAACGCCAGGCGGCAAAAAACGGCTGCCCAGGTGCCGCGCAGGGGCAAGCCCCTCGACACCCGGGAGTGAAGGATAACGTGATTAAAGGACGATTAAGGATGAAAGCTGCGCAGGTGTTTTCATCTCTTCTTTATATATAGGCAGAGAGGTGTGCTGCAGCGGGGGACGAGTACTCTATAGGCCTGTACCGGCCCTTTCGCGGGTAAACCCGCTCCTACAGACGGCACCACATTCAAGACCGGTGCAATACCTGTGGGAGCGGGCTTGCCCGCGAAGAGGCCGGCACAGGCGCTACATCACTCCAGCGCTGCCGCCGGCCCGAAGAACTCGTAGCGGCTCTGCTGCTCCGGCACGCCCAAGCCCTTCAACTGACGCTTGACCGCCGCCATGAAGCCCTTGGGCCCGAGGAAGTAGGCATCCACGTCACGTTCCCGCGGCAGCCACTCTGCCAGTAGATCTTCACTCAGCAAACCCACCGCATCGGCTGCAGCGCCCCCTTCCGGCTCGGCATAGCAGTAGAAGCGCTTGAGCTGTGGATGACGCGCCGCCAAGCCATCGATCCAGTCGCGGAAGGCATGCACCGCACCGTTACGCGCACAGTGGATGAAATGCACCTCGCGCCGGGTTTGCAGTGCTGCCTGCAGCATTGCCAGGGTCGGGGTAATGCCCACCCCTCCACTGATCAGCACCAGCGGCTTGTCGCTGGCTGCCAGGGTAAAGTCCCCCGCAGGCGGGAACAGTTGCAGGGTATCGCCCACCACCAGCTCATCGTGCAGGTAGCTGGAGACCTTGCCGCCCGCCTCGCGCTTGACGCTAATGCGGTATTCCTTGCCGTCGCACAGCGCCGACAGGGAATAGTTACGGCGCTGCTCGGCACCGTCAATGTCAAGCTTCAGGCCGATGTACTGGCCAGGTTCTGCCTTGAGCACCGGCATGCCGTCCACCGGGGCGAAGTAGAACGAAACGATCTCGCTGCTTTCCTGCTCACGGCGTACCAGGCGGAATTCACGTGTACCGCGCCAGCCACCCTCGGCCTCTTCCTTCTCTTTATAAAGGTTTTCTTCAGCGCCAATCAGAATGTCGGCCAGCTGGCCATAGGCCGCGCCCCAGGCGTCGATCACCGCAGGGGTGGCAATGTCCTTGCCCAGCACTTCTTCGATGGCGCGCAGCAGGCAGCTTCCGACAATCGGGTAGTGCTGCGGCAGAATCTGCAGGGCAACATGCTTGTTGATGATCTGCCCGACCAGGCCGCCCAGTTGCTCCAGTTGGTCGATATGGCGGGCATACATCAACACGCCGTTAGCCAGCGCACGCGGCTGATCGCCGCTGGCCTGGTGGGCCTGGTTGAACAGCGGCCGTACCTCGGGGTACTCGCTGAGCATCATCTTGTAGAAGTGGGTGGTCAGTGCTTCGCCGCCGCTTTCCAGCAGGGGTACAGTGGCCTTGATGATTGCACGTTGTTCGGCATTGAGCATTGCAACAACTCCTGAGCCTGTGGCTTCAAATGACTGCCCATGCCATTACAGCAATCGTGCCAACTTTTAACGCCAGCAAAATCAGGGGCTTGATGCAGGTAATGTCAAAACGACCCACCCCCGCGTATAGTCATATCGACCCATAGGAGTCCATATGACTACAAAGCCACTGCTCACCGCCCTGCTGCCTCTGGTCAGCGACCTGTCCCGCGATTTGCCCGACCAGGAACGCTACCGCCGCCTGTTGCAAGCCATGCGTGGCCTGCTGCCGTGCGATGCCGCAGCACTGCTGCGACTGGATGGCGAATGGCTGGTACCGCTGGCAGTGGATGGCCTTAGCCCCGACACCCTCGGCCGGCGCTTTCGGGTCAGCGAACACCCGCGTTTCCAGATACTGCTCAGCCGCCCGGAGCCCACCCGTTTCGCCAGCGATTCCGAACTGCCCGACCCCTACGATGGTTTGGTCCACGCCCCCGATGCGGACCTCGAAGTGCACGACTGCATGGGCTGCCCGTTGATGGTCGATGAGCGCCCATGGGGCCTGCTCACCCTCGACGCCCTCACCCCCGGGCAGTTCCAGAGCCTGGAACTGGATGCCCTGCAGGCTTTTGCCAGCCTGGCGGCCGCCACCGTTACCGTGGCCGAGCGTATCGAGCACCTGGCCCTGCGCGCCGAAAACGAGCACCATCGCGCCGAGCTCTACCGCCAGGCCAGCAGCCAGAATAGAGAGCTGATTGGCCAGAGCCCCGCGCACAAACGCCTTGTGGAAGAAATTCGTCTGGTCGGCAGCAGCGACCTGACCGTGCTGATTACCGGCGAGACCGGCGTCGGCAAGGAGCTGGTGGCCCAGGCCCTGCACCAGGCCAGTAGCCGCTCCGACAAGCCGCTGATCAGCCTCAACTGTGCCGCCCTGCCCGACACCTTGGTGGAAAGCGAACTGTTCGGCCATGTGCGCGGCGCCTTCACCGGTGCGCATGGCGAGCGCCGCGGCAAGTTCGAGCTGGCCAACGGCGGAACACTGTTCCTCGACGAAGTGGGCGAACTGCCGCTGACGGTGCAGGCGAAGCTGTTACGCGTGCTACAAAGCGGCCAACTGCAGCGCCTGGGTTCGGACCGCGAGCACCGGGTCGACGTGCGTCTGATCGCAGCGACCAACCGCGACCTGGCTGCCGAGGTGCGTACGGGCAACTTCCGCGCCGACTTCTATCACCGCCTCAGCGTATACCCGCTGCACGTGCCACCGTTGCGCGAACGTGGGCGAGACGTGCTGCTATTGGCGGGCTACTTCCTCGAACAGAACCGTTCACGGCTGGGCCTGAACAGCCTGCGCCTGAGCCATGAGGCCCAAGCCGCGTTGATCGACTACGACTGGCCAGGCAATGTGCGCGAACTGGAACACCTGATCGGCCGCTCGGCCCTCAAGGCGCTGGGCCAGCACCCTGACCGGCCACGTATCCTCACCCTAGACGCCATCGACCTGGACCTGCGCGTGTCGGCAGCGACGCCAGGCACGCTGCCCTCCCCCGCTGCACCGCTGCAAGTGGTCACCCCGCCTGAAGGCGGCTTACGTGAAGCCGTCGATATTTACCAGCGACAGGTGATCGAAGCCTGCCTGCAGCGGCATCAGGACAACTGGGCAGCAGCGGCCCGCGAACTCGGTCTGGACCGCGCAAACCTGAGCCGTTTGGCCCGCAGGCTTGGGCTTCGCTGAGGCTTTTCTACCAAAGGATTAACCCAGAAAGCCATCTGGTTGCTTCCCCACCGGCTGCTATATCTCCCTAACCACCCGTTTGTCGACTGCCTGGTCGAGGCTGTGCGTAAAAACCCTGAGAGGGCTCTGTTACGTCGGTCGTGGCCCAAATGTCGGGCCGGGGGATCCGGATATCAGCAGGGAGCATCCATGGACAACATCGTCGTCGCCGATAAGCAATCCGAAGTCGCCACTCAGAGCGCCTGGGGCAATATCAATCTCAAAGCACCAAGCGTCGTTCAGATACCGGTATCTCCCGACAAAGTGGCCACCGTTACCCAACGCGGGCAGGACCTGATCGTCACCCTGAAGTCGGGTGAAAAAGTCACCATCGGTAACTTCTTCGCCGTGGACCAGGCCGGCGTCGGCAGCGATATGGTCTTCGTCGGCGAAGACGGCACCCTGTGGCATGCCCAGTACGATGCGGCAGCGTTCACCGGTTTCACCTTCGAAGAAGTGGCCTCGCTGGACGAACTGGTTGCGGGCATCGGTACTGCAGGCAGCGCCATGCCAACTTGGGCGATTGCCGGGCTCAGCCTGCTCGGCGTGGGCGGCGCGGCAGCAGCGGCGGACAATGGAGGCGGGGGCAGCAGCGGCGGTTCCGACCCCGACACCAGCGCACCGGCCACGCCGATCGACCTGCTGGTTTCACCGGATGGCCTGCGTCTGACCGGCCGTGGCGAAGCAGGCACCACGGTGAACATCCGCGACGCCGCCGGCAACCTGATCGGCAGCGGCACAGTGGGTGCCGACGGTAACTTCGACGTGACGTTGAGTGCGCCGCAGATCAACAGCGAAAACCTTGATGTCACCCTGACCGACGCCGCCGGCAATGTCTCGGCGCCTGGCACTGTCACTGCGCCGGACGCAACGGCACCACTGGCGCCGACCGACCTGGCTATCAATGAACAGGGCACCACGCTCACCGGTCGTGCCGAGCCCGGCTCGACGGTTTCCGTACGAGGCGCAGGTGGCGTATTGCTGGGCACTGCTGTGGCCGGTGTCGACGGCCAGTTCAGCATCACTCTGCAACCGCCACAAATCGACGGCCAGGCCCTGGAGATCAGCGCCGCAGACGCGGCTGGCAATAGCTCGACAGTTGCCAGCATCACGGCACCGGACGTCGACACCCCTGATACTACAGCCCCTGAACAACCGACCGACCTGGCCCTGGCCGAAGGCGTCACCTTCACGGGTCGCGGTGAGCCCGGCGCTACCGTGCAGGTACGCGATGCCGGCGGTGCTGTCATCGGTACTGGTGTCGTCGGGGCCGACGGCCTGTTCAGCCTCACCCTGTCGCCGGCCCAGGCCAATGGTGAAGCACTCGACGTGCGTCTGGTGGATGCCGCCGGTAACAGCTCTACCCCACTGCAATTCGATGCGCCGGACATTACCCCGCCCGATGCGGTGAGCAGCATTGCCGTCGACGCTGACGGCCTGGCCCTGAGCGGTCGCGGCGAACCCGGCGCCACTGTCGAAGTGCGCGACGCCAATGGCACCGTGATCGGCACAGGTGTTGTGGGAGCCAATGGCACCTTCCTGATTGATCTGGATCCGGCGGTGCAGCCGGGCGAGCAGTTGAGTCTGGTACAGGCCGACCCAAGCGGCAATGCGTCCGTGGCTACCGAGTACGACGTCCCACTGACCTCCGCGCCCGACAGCCCAAGCAATCTGGCCATCGATGCTGATGGCATCACCCTCACCGGTACCGCGCCAGCCGGCAGCCGTGTGCAGGTGCATGATGCCAACGGCACGTTGATTGGCAGTGCCATTGCCAACGCCGATGGCAGCTTCAGCATCGAACTGAATCCCGCACAAGCCAACGGCGAACTGCTGGACGTGGTCGCCATCGATGACGGCGGCGTTTCCTCTCTGCCCGCACAAATCACCGCCCCCGACATCACCGCCCCTGCCGCACCGACCGAGTTGGTGATCAATGCCGACGGCAGCGTGGTCACCGGCCGCGCCGAACCGGGCAGCACCGTACGCGTGCTGGCCGCCGACGGCACCACTGTGCTGGGTAGCGTGGCAGTGGGCGCTACCGGCAGCTTCAGCATCACCCTCGACCCGCCACAGGTAGACGGCGAGGTGCTGCAAGTCACCGCCACCGATGTGGCAGGCAACACCTCCACCGCCGGCAACCTTACCGCGCCGGACATCGACGGCGGCGACACAACGCCACCGGAGACCCCGACCAATCTGGTGATCGGCCTTGCCGGCAGCCAACTCAGTGGCCGAGGCGAAGCCGGCACTGCCGTGCAGGTGCGTGACGCGGCCGGCGACATCCTCGCGACTGGCACTGTCGCCGAGGATGGCACCTTCACCGTCACCCTGGACCCTGCCGTGAACGACGGCAGTACTTTGCAAGTCACCCTCACCGACGCCGCCGGCAACGTATCGCAACCGGGCTCGGTCACCTCGGCAGACCTGCTGCCGCCCGCACAACCGACCGACCTGGCACTGGCCGATGGCGTCACCTTCACCGGTCGCGGTGAGCCTGGTGCTACCGTGCAGGTGCGCGATGCTGCCGGCAACCTGATTGGCACTGACTTGGTCAACGAAGACGGCACCTTCAGCGTCACGCTGTTCCCCGCCCAGGCCAATGGTGAAGCTCTGGACATTCGCGTGGTGGATGCCGCCGGCAACGCCTCGGCACCACTGCAATTCGATGCGCCGGACATTACGCCGCCCGATGCGGTCACCGACATCCTGGTCGGCGCTGACGGCCTGGCCCTGAGCGGTCGCGGCGAGCCTGGCGCCACCGTCGAAGTGCGCGATGCCAATGGCACCGTGATCGGCACGGGTGTCGTGGGTGCCAATGGCACCTTCCTGATCGACCTCGCCCCGGCCGCACAGCCGGGCGAGCAACTGAGCCTGGTGCAGACCGACCCAAGCGGCAACGCATCCTCGGCACTGCAATTCGAAGTCCCGGTCACCACTGCGCCTGTCAGCCCCAGCGAACTGGTGGTCGCCGAAGACGGCAGCAGCATCAGCGGTACCGCACCTGCCGGCAGCCGCGTGGAAGTGCATGACGCCAACGGCACACTGATCGGCACTGTGGTGGCTGGCCCCGACGGCAGCTTCACCGTAACCCTCGACCCGGCCCAGGCCAACGGCGAACTGCTGGACGTGGTCGCCATCGATGATGGCGGCGTTTCCTCACTGCCCACCCAGATCACCGCCCCCGACATCACCGCCCCTGCCGCACCGACCGAACTGGCCGTGAGCGCGGAAGGCAGCGTTATCACCGGCCGTGCCGAACCGGGCAGCACCGTGCGCATCCTGGCTGCCGACGGCACCGAACTGGGCGCTACCGTGGTCGGCCCGACCGGGGCGTTCAGCATCAACCTCACCCCACCGCAGATTGATGGTGAAGTCCTGCAGGCCACCGCGACCGATGCCGCTGGTAATGCCTCCGTAGCCAGCTCGGTCACCGCCCCGGACATCGATGGCGGCGATACCACCCCGCCTGAAGCCCCGACCAATCTGGTGATCGGCCTTGCCGGCAGCCAACTCAGTGGCCGAGGCGAAGCCGGCACTGCCGTGCAGGTGCGTGACGCGGCCGGCGACATCCTCGCGACTGGCACTGTCGCCGAGGATGGCACCTTCACCGTCACCCTGGACCCTGCCGTGAACGACGGCAGTACTTTGCAAGTCACCCTCACCGACGCCGCCGGCAACGTATCGCAACCGGGCTCGGTCACCTCGGCAGACCTGCTGCCGCCCGCACAACCGACTGACCTGGCCCTGGCCGATGGTGTCACCTTCACCGGTCGCGGTGAGCCTGGTGCTACCGTGCAGGTGCGCGATGCCGGCGGTAACCTGATTGGCACCAGTGTCGCCGGGGCCGACGGCCTGTTCAGCCTCACCCTGTCGCCTGCTCAGGCCAATGGTGAAGCACTCGATGTACGTCTGGTGGATGCCGCCGGTAACAGCTCTGCTCCATTGCAATTCGATTCGCCGGACATCACTCCGCCTGAGGCAGTAACCAATATTGCCGTCGGCGCTGATGGCCTGGCCCTGAGCGGTCGCGGCGAACCCGGCGCCACCGTCGAAGTGCGCAATGCCAATGACGCCGTGATCGGCACGGGTGTTGTGGGAGCCAATGGCACCTTCCTGATCGATCTGGATCCAGCCGCGCAGCCAGGCGAGCAGTTGAGCCTGGTGCAAACCGATCCAAGCGGCAATGCTTCCGTGGCTACCGAGTACGACGTACCGCTGACCACCGCGCCCGACAGCCCGAGCAATCTGGTCATCGATGCTGATGGCACTACCCTGACCGGTAACGCACCTGCCGGCACCCGCGTGGAAGTGCATGATGCCAACGGCACACTGATCGGCACTGTGGTGGCTGGTCCCGACGGCAGCTTCACCGTAACCCTCGACCCGGCCCAGGCCAACGGCGAACTGCTGGACGTGGTGGCCATCGATGACGGCGGCGTTTCCTCGCTGCCCGCACAGATCACCGCTCCCGACATCACCGCCCCTGCCGCACCGACCGAATTGGTGATCAATACCGACGGCAGCGTGGTCACCGGCCGCGCCGAGCCGGGCAGCACCGTACGCGTGCTGGCCGCCGACGGCACCACGGTGCTGGGTAGCGTGGCAGTGGGCGCTACCGGCAGCTTCAGCATCACCCTCGACCCGCCACAGGTAGACGGCGAGGTGCTGCAAGTCACCGCCACCGATGTGGCAGGCAACGCCTCCACCGCCGGCAACCTTACCGCGCCGGACATCGACGGCGGCGACACAACGCCACCGGAGACCGCGACCAATCTGGTGATCGGCCTTGCCGGCAGCCAACTCAGTGGTCGAGGCGAAGTGGGCACCACCGTGCAGGTGCGTGACGCGGCCGGCAACATCCTCGCGACTGGCACCGTCGACGCGGATGGCACTTTCACCGTCACCCTGGACCCTGCCGTGAACGACGGCAGCACCTTGCAGGTCACCCTCACCGACGCCGCCGGCAACGTATCGCAACCGGGCTCGGTCACCTCGGCAGACCTGCTGCCGCCCGCACAACCGACTGACCTGGCCCTGGCCGATGGCGTCACCTTCACCGGTCGCGGTGAGCCTGGTGCTACCGTGCAGGTGCGCGATGCCGGCGGTAACCTGATTGGCACTGGCTTGATCAACGAAGACGGCACCTTCAGCGTCACGCTGTTCCCCGCCCAGGCCAATGGAGAAGCCCTGGACATTCGCGTGGTGGATGCCGCAGGCAACGCCTCGGCACCACTGCAATTCGATGCGCCGGACATCACTCCGCCCGATGCGGTCACCGACATCCTGGTCGGCGCTGACGGCCTGGCCCTGAGCGGTCGCGGCGAGCCCGGCGCCACCGTCGAAGTACGCGATGCCAATGGCACTGTCATCGGTACCGGCACTGTCGGCGCCAACGGCACCTTCCTGATCGACCTCGCCCCGGCCGCACAGCCGGGCGAGCAACTGAGCCTGGTGCAGACCGACCCAAGCGGCAACGCATCCTCGGCACTGCAATTCGAAGTCCCGGTCACCACTGCGCCTGTCAGCCCTAGCGACCTGGTGGTCGCCGAAGACGGCAGCAGCATCAGCGGTACCGCACCTGCCGGCACCCGCGTGGAAGTGCATGACGCCAACGGCACACTGATTGGCACTGTGGTGGCTGGCCCCGACGGCAGCTTCACCGTACCCCTCGACCCGGCCCAGGCCAACGGCGAACTGCTGGACGTGGTCGCCATCGATGACGGCGGCGTTTCCTCGCTGCCCGCACAGATCACCGCCCCTGACATCACCGCCCCTGCCGCACCGACCGAGTTGGTGATCAATGCCGACGGCAGCGTGGTCACCGGCCGTGCCGAACCGGGCAGCACCGTGCGCGTGCTGGCCGCCGACGGCACCACTGTGCTGGGTAGCGTGGCAGTGGGCGCTACCGGCAGCTTCAGCATCACCCTCGACCCGCCACAGGTAGACGGCGAGGTGCTGCAAGTGACGGCCACCGATACGGCAGGCAACGCCTCCATCGCCGGCAACCTTACCGCGCCGGACATCGACGGCGGCGACACAACGCCTCCGGAGGCCCCGACCAACCTGGCGGTCAACACTGCCGGTAGCCAGCTGACCGGTCGCGGTGAAGCCGGTTCCAGCCTTCAGGTTCGCGATGGCGCAGGCACCGTGGTTGCCACGGGCACGGTCAACCCAGATGGCACCTTCGCCATCACCTTGAACCCGGCCATCACCGATGGCAGTACCCTGCAAGTGACCCTGACCGACGCTGCCGGCAATGTCTCGCAACCCGGTTCAGTCGCCGCGCCAGACTTGCAGTCCCCGGCGCAGCCAACCGAGCTGGCCTTGGTTGATGGTGTGACCTTCACCGGCCGCGGCGAGCCCGGTGCCACCGTACAGGTGCGCAATGCCATCGGCAGCCTGATCGGCACAGGCCTGGTCAACGAAGACGGCACCTTCAGCGTCACGCTGTTCCCCGCCCAGGCCAATGGTGAAGCACTGGACATTCGCGTGGTGGACACCGCCGGCAATAGTTCGACGCCGCTGGCGTTCACTGCACCGGACATCACGCCGCCAGCTACTGTCAGCAACATCGTGGTCGGCGCCGATGGCCTGGTGCTCAGTGGCCGGGGCGAAGCGGGTGCTACCGTACAAGTACGTGATGCCAACGGCACTGTCATCGGTACTGGCACCGTCGGCGCCAACGGCACCTTCGAGGTCGACCTGGACCCGGCTGCCCAGCCGGGCGCTCAGTTGAGCCTGGTGCAAACCGATGCGAGCGGCAACGCCTCCGAGGCCCTGCAATATGAAGTTCCGGTAACCACTGCGCCCGCCAGCCCAAGCGACCTGGTAGTTGCTGAGAACGGCGTCAGCATCACCGGTGCAGCCCCGGCAGGCAGCCGCGTGGAAGTACACGATGCCAACGGCACACTGGTCGGCAGTGTCGTGGCAGGTGTCGATGGCACCTTCACCGTCATCCTCAACCCGGCCCAGGCCAACGGCGAATTGCTGGACGTGGTGGCCATCGACGGCAGCGGCGCTACATCGCTACCCGTGCAGGTCACCGCACCGGACATCACCCCGCCGGTCACCCCGAGCGAACTGGTGATCAATGCCGACGGCAGCGTGGTCACCGGCCGCGCTGAAGTGGGCAGCACCGTGCGTGTGATGGCCGCCGATGGCACCACCGTGCTGGGTAGTGTGGTGGTCGACGCCACTGGCAGTTTCAGCATCCCCCTCGACCCGCCACAGGTAGACGGCGAGGTGCTGCAAGTCACCGCCACCGATGCGGCAGGCAACACCTCCACGGCCGGCGACATCACCGCACCGGACATCGACGGTGGCGACATCACCCCACCGGATGCCGCGACCAACCTGGTAGTCGACCTGGCCGGCGCCCAGCTCAATGGTCGCGGCGAAGCCGGTGCCAGCGTGCAGGTGCGCGATGCCCAGGGCAATGTACTGGCCAGCGGCTCGGTCAACCCGGACGGTACCTTCCAGATCACCCTCGACCCACCGGTGAAAGATGGCAGCAACCTGCAAGTGGTGCTGACTGATGCCAGCGGCAATGCTTCTGCACCGGCGTCGGTGGCTACCCCGGACTTGCAGGCCCCGGCCCAGCCGACCGGCCTGGCCTTGGCCGACGGCGTGACCCTGAGCGGCAACGGCGAGCCTGGCACGACAGTGCAGGCCTTCGATGCCTCGGGCAACTTGCTCGGCACTGGTCTGGTCAATGAAACCGGCAGCTTCAGCATTACCCTGTCGCCAGCCCAGGCCAATGGCGAAATCCTCGATATCCGTCTGGTCGATACCGCCGGCAATGTCTCTTCACCCCTACAGTTCGATGCCCCGGACATCACCGCACCTGCCGTGGTCAGCAACATTGTGGTCGGCGCCGACGGCCTGACCCTGGGCGGTCGCGGCGAAGCCGGTGCAACCGTCGAGGCGCGCGATGCCAATGGCACGCTGATCGGTACCGGCACAGTGACCGCGAACGGGACTTTCCTGATCGACCTCGATCCAGCTGCGCTGCCGGGTGAACGCCTGAGCCTGGTACAGACCGACCCGAGCGGCAACGCCTCTGAAGCGCTGACCTACGACGTGCCACTGGTGGTCACGCCTACCAGCCCGAGCGAACTGGTCGTGGCCGCCGATGGCAGCAGCATCAGCGGCTCTGCTCCGGCAGGCAGCCGTGTGGAAGTGCATGATGCCAACGGCACGCTGGTCGGTAGCATCGTGGTGGGTGCCGAAGGCACCTTCACCGTGGTGCTCACACCGGCCCAGGCCAATGGCGAGTTGCTGGACGTGGTGGCGATCGACAACAACGGCACCTCGTCGTTGCCAGTGCAGGTCGCCGCACCAGACATCACCCCGCCTGTGGCACCCAGCGATCTCGCAATCAGTGGCGATGGTAGCGTCGTCAGTGGCCGCGCCGAATCAGGCAGCACCGTCCGTGTGCTGGCCGCCGACGGCACCACGGTGTTGGGCAGTGTCGTGGTGGGGGCCAGCGGCGCTTTCAGCATCGACCTCACTCCGCCACAAGTGGCAGGCGAGCAGTTGCAGGTGACGGCCACCGATGCCGCAGGCAACGCCTCCACGGCCGGTAGCGTCACCGCACCGATCGTGGACAACGGCGGCGACACCACACCGCCGGAGCCCGCTACCGAGCTGGCCATCAGTAACGATGGCCGCACAGTCTCCGGGCGCGGCGAAGCGGGCGCCACCGTGGAGGTGCGCAACGATCAGGGGCAGGTGCTGGTGAGCGGCACCGTTCAGCCCGATGGCAGCTTCAATGTACAACTGCCCACCCCGGTGGTGGATGGCTCGTCCCTGCAAGTGACCCTGACCGACGCCGCCGGCAACGTCTCTACACCTACCCCGCTGACAGCGCCGGACCTGGTGGCACCGCTGCAACCAACCGACCTGGTACTGAGCAATGGCGACAGCCTGGTCGGCACTGCAGAAGCAGGCGCCCGAGTGGAGGTTGAAGATGCCTCGGGCAACCTGATCGGTAGCGCCATTGCCGAGCCGGATGGCAGCTTCAGCCTGACCCTCGACCCGCCACAGGCCAATGGCGAAACCTTGTCCATCACGGTGATTGATGCAGCAGGTAACACTTCGGTGCCGCTGAGCTACGTGGCCCCGGACATTACCGCGCCAGCGATCGTCGCCGACGTGGTGGCAGGCGATGGCAGCCTGGCCGTCTCGGGCCGTGGCGAGCCCGGTGCCACGGTGGAAGTGCGTGATGCCCAAGGTGCAGTCATCGGTACCGGCACCGTGGCGCCAAACGGCACCTTCGTGGTCGATCTGGAGGCACCGCTGGCCGCCGGAGAGAACCTCGTGCTGGTGCAGACTGATGCCGCCGGCAATACCTCGGCAGCGGTCAGTGTGACCGTTGCCGATACACCGCTGCCCGAAAGCCCGAGCGGCGTGGTGGTGGCCGGCGACGGCTCCAGCGTTTCCGGTACCGCACCGGCAGATACGCAGGTGCAAGTGCGTGACGCGCAGGGCAATGTCCTGGGCAGCGTCCAGGCCGGCCCGGATGGCAGCTTCACCATCGGCCTGACCCCCGCACAGGCCAACGGCGAGGCACTGGATGTCGTGGCGATTGACGGCGCTGGCAACAGTTCGCTGCCTACCCAGATCACCGCCCCCGATATCACCCCGCCCAATGAAGCCAGCGAACTGCAACTGAACGCCGAGGGCGACCTGCTCACCGGTCGCGGTGAACCGGGCACCACCGTGCAAGTCATCAGCGCCGACGGTACTGTGCTGGGCAACGCCCAGGTCGGTGCCGACGGTGTGATCAGCGTGGTCCTGAACCCACCGCAGACCGACGGCCAGGAACTGGACGTGGTATTGCGCGACCCGGCTGGCAACACCTCGACCGCCACCATCGTGGCGCCCGATACCGACGGCCCGCTGCAACCCTCCGGGCTGGCCATCGATACCGCTGGCATTCACCTCACAGGCCAAGGTCAAAGCGGCTCCATCGTCACCGTGCGTGACGCCGAAGGCAACGTGCTGGGCACTGCCACCGTGGGCGGTGACGGCCGATTCGACGTCACCCTCAACGCGCCACAACGCAATGGCGAAAGCCTGACCGTGGAAGCTACCGATAACCTGGGCAACAGCGCAGGGCCAGTGGACTTCACTGCACCCGACTCTACCCCACCGCAAGTGGTCACCAGCCCGGCCATCGACGGCACCGGCACCACGATCACCGGCAACGGCGAACCAGGTGCTACTGTCACCGTGCGCGGACCGGACGGCAGCGTGCTGGGCAGCACAGTGGTCGGCGCTGGCGGCGCTTTCGAAATTACCCTCGACACGCCGCAGACCAACGGCCAGGCACTGACCGTGGAGCAACGCGACGCGGCCGGCAACCTGTCGGCGGCGGTCGACCTGTTGGCACCGGATACCCAGGCACCCGATAGCCCCACCGATTTGGTCCTGGCTGGCGACGGCAGCAGCCTGAGCGGCAGCGGCGAGCCGGGTGCGCAGGTGACCGTGACCGGCACTGGCGGCGCAGTACTGGGCACCGCAACGGTCCAGCCCGATGGCACCTTCCAGGTGGCAATCGATCCGCCACAGCTCAATGGCCAGACGCTGTCTGTCACTCAGGCGGACAATAGCGGCAACGGCTCGCCCGCTGGCACCGTGACCGCACCTGACCTCGAGGCACCGCTGCCGGCGCAAGGTCTGGGCCTTGACCCTACCGGCACATTGCTCAGCGGGCAGGGCGAGGCAGGCAGCACCGTAGAGGTACGCAACGCTGCGGGCGACCTGCTAGGCACCCTCCCGGTGAATGCAGACGGCACGTTCGAAGTGGCACTCTCCCCCGCACAGACCAACGGTGAAGTGCTGTCGGTGGTGCTGATCGATGGCGGCGGCAATGCCTCGCCGTCGGCCACTTTCACCGCTGACGACAGCACTGCGCCAGCTGCGCCTGCCGACCTCACGATCACCTCGGGCGGCAACGCCATCCAAGGTACAGGTGAAGCTGGTTCCACGGTGGAAGTGAAGCTTGCCGACGGCACGTTGGTCGGCACCACCGTCGTGCCCGCTGGCGGTAGCTTCACGGTCCCACTGTCGCCCGCACAGCTGGACGGCCAGCCCCTGGATGTGACGCTGACCGATGCGGCCGGCAACATTTCGCAGCCCAGCCAGATCATTGCGCCAGACATCACGCCACCGGCACTGCCCACCGACGTTGCAGTCAACGGCGATGGCACCGCTGTGACCGGTAACGCACCGGGCGCCAGTTCGGTGACTGTGAGCGATGAGGCCGGCAACGTGATTACCGTTGCGGTCAACCCGGATGGCAGCTTCAGCGTGCCGTTGGATATCCCGCAGAACAACGGCCAGACCGTGACCGTGGTGGTGACGGACGCAGCCGGCAACGATTCGGCACCGGTCTCTGTGACTGCGCCGGACACAACCAACCCGGAGCCCGCCACCGGCCTTACCGTAAGCCCGGACGGCAGCTCGGTCGGCGGCACAGCCGAACCTGGCAGCACAGTGGAAATCCGCAACCCGGATGACACCGTGCGCGGCACTGTAACTGCAGGGCCGGACGGCACCTTCGTGATACCGGTCGACCCACCCCTGGCATCAGGCGAAACCGTCGATGTAGTGGTGATCGATCCTGCCGGCAACGAATCGCCTGAAATACCACTGACTGGCCCGACAGGTGCCGAAGTGGCCACGCCTTCGGCCCTTGCCATCAGTGCCGACGGTTTCCTGCTGACCGGTCAAGGTACGGTCGGCTCGCTGATTACCGTGACATCCGGGGGCGCCACCCTGGGCAGCGCTACGGTCGGCAGCGACGGTACTTTCCGAGTGTTCTTCCAGGACGCCCAGCTCAACGCCCAGACCTTGCAGGTCAGTGCCAAGGCTACCGCCGATGGCCAACCTTCGGTGCCGGCCATTATCGTGGCCAATGACACCACGGCACCTGACGCGCCGACGCAGGTAAACCTCAACGCCACCGGCAGTACGCTGACCGGCCAAGGCGAAGTGGGCGCAACCGTGCGCGTGACAGACGCACAAGGCACCTTGCTGGGGACTGCAACCGTGGACAGCAATGGCCTGTTCAGCGTCAGCTTCTCGCCGGCCGTGGCCAATGGGCAGAACCTGATCGTGACCCAGGCTGATGCTGCAGGTAACGTTTCGCTCGCGGCCACCCTGCAAGCGCCTGACCTGCAGGCACCACTGGCGGCCAGCAACCTCAGCCTCAACAGCGCAGCCACCGTGCTCAGCGGCCAGGGCGAAGCCGGTGCCAGCGTCACCGTGCGCGACGCCAGCGGCGCCATCCTCGCCACTGGCACCGTCAACCAGAGCGGCCAGTTCCAGATCACCCTGCCCAGCGCGCAGGTCACCGGTAGCCCGCTACAGGTCACCCTCAGCGATGCCGCGGGCAATGTGTCAGGCCCGGCCAGCCTGGCCACGCCAGACCACACACCGCCGGCGGCCATCAGTAACCCGGTGTTGAGCCAGGACGGCCGCCAGCTTTCCGGCAGCGGTGAAGCGGGCGCCACGGTACAGGTACGCAATGCCGCCGGCGCCTTGCTCGGCACAGCCACGGTGGGCGCAGACGGTCGCTTCACGGTGACTTTCGACACGCCACAAGCAAACGGCCAGGTCATCGGCGTGACGCAAGTGGATGCCGCCAGCAACACCTCGCCTGCGATCAATGTGACAACCCCGGACCTGACCCCACCCGCGCCTTTGACCAACGTGGTGCTGAACAGCAACGGCCTGACCCTGACCGGCCTGGGCGAAGCCGGTGCCACGGTCACCGTTCACGGCCCGGACGGGACCATCATCGGCACCGGCCTGGTAGCGGCCAATGGCAGCTTTACCCTCACCCTGAACAGCGCCCAGCTCAACGCCCAGCTCCTGAGCGTTACGCAGACCGACGCGGGCAACAACACCTCCACCGCCGTGGCGGTCACCGCACCGGACTTCACCCCGCCTACGGCACCGACAGCACTCGCCCTGTCGGCTACCGGGCTGCAACTGACCGGTAACGCCGAAGCCAACAGCACCGTGACCGTACGCGATGCCAGCGGCAACGTGCTGGGCACAGCGGTAGCGGGCAGCAACGGCACCTTCCAGGTCACCCTGAACAGTGCCCAGACCAATGGCCAGACGCTGCAGGTAACCGCCACCGACGCAGCCGGCAACGTGTCGCCGGCCGCACCTTACACCGCAGCCGACACCACGCCGCCGGCTGCCGTGACCAACCTGGCGGTGTCCGCCAATGGCGCCACCCTCACCGGCGATGGCGAAGCAGGCGCAACTGTGACCGTACGGGCACCAGACGGTACCGTGCTAGGCAACGTTACAGTGGCGGCTGACGGTCACTTCAGCGTGTCCCTGTCGCCGGCAGCGATCACGGGTGAAAGCCTGAGCGTGGTCCAGGTCGATGCCGCACAGAACATCTCCCCGGCACAAAGCGTGACTGCGCCAGGGGTGCTGGCACCGGCCACGCCGGACAACCTGATATTGGCCGCCGACGGCTTGTCAGTGACCGGCACCGCTGAGGCGGGCAATACAGTCAAGGTCTACGGCCCCAACGGCGTATTGCTCGGCAGCAGCCCGGTCGGTAACGATGGCACGTTCACTGTCAATCTGGGCAGTGCACAGGCCAATGGCGAAGTGCTGCAGGTCAGCGCAACGGGCACCGATGGCACCGTATCGCTGCCCGCTACCCTACAGGCACCGGACACCACGGCACCGCAGCCACTGACCAATCTGGTGTTGTCCAACGACGGCCTGATACTCAGTGGCCGCGGTGAAGCAGGTGCCACCGTTACCGTGCTTGGCGAAGGCGGTATCGACCTGGGCACTGCCGTGGTCGATGCCAATGGCGACTTCAACGTCGACCTGAGCGCCGCTCAAGTCAACGGCGAACAGCTCAGCGCCAGCCAGTCCGATGTGGCCGGCAACGAGTCCAACAGCATCAGCCTGACAGCCCCTGACCGCGTCGCGCCGGATGCTGCCGGCAACCTGGCCTTCGCTGGGGGTGGCAGCTTGCTGAACGGTACCGGCGAAGCAGGTGCCGCCGTGCGTGTGCTCGCCGCTGATGGTTCGGTGCTGGGCAGTGCAACGGTGCGCGCCGACGGCACCTTCCAGGTCAACCTCACATCGCCGCAGGCCAACGGCCAACAGGTGCAAGTGGTGCTGACCGATGCGGCTGGCAACCAGTCTGCCGCCAGCGCCATCACCGCACCCGATACCACACCGCCAACGGCACCAGGCGAACTGGCCGTTTCCGGTGATGGTGTCACCCTCACCGGCCGCGGCGAAGTAGGCGCGCTGGTGACCGTGACCAACCCGGCAGGCGAGGAAATCGGCAGCGCCACCGTCGATGCCAGCGGCCACTTCACCATCACGCTGAGCCCGGCACTGGGCAACGCCGAGCTGCTCAGCTTCACCCAGGCCGATGCGGCCGGCAACGTCTCGGCAGTGGCAACCCTGCAAACCCCGGACTTCACTCCACCCGACCCGCTCACCCTAGTGGTGATCAACGCCGACGGCAGTGTGGTCAGCGGCCTGGGCGAGGCCGGCGCCACCGTAATCGTCAGTAACGCAGCCGGTACCGTACTGGGCACGGGTATCGTGCTTGCTGATGGCAGCTTCAGCGTCGAATTGTCACCTGCACAAATCAACAACCAGACCCTGTCGGTGCTGCAGGCCGACCCTCCCGGCAACGTCAGCCTGCCGGTCAACGTGCAAGCGCCGGACCTCACGCCGCCAGCTGCGGCAACCGAACTGCGGCTCAATGCGGCAGGTGACGAACTGGGCGGTATCGGCGAAGTGGGCGCCACCGTGCGCGTGTACGTCGGTACCACGCAGGTCGGTACCGGCACAGTGGGCGCCGACGGGACCTTCATCGTCGAGCTGGATGCAGCGCAGCTCAATGGCCAGGTGCTGCAGGTAACCCTGACCGACGCAGCCGAGAACATCTCGCCAATCAGCTCGGTCACGGCGGCGGACACCACACCACCTGCCACCGTGATCGCCGTCATCAACGACAGCGGTACCCAGGTGACCGGTACCGCCGAAGCCGGCACCCGCGTCACCGTGGTCAACAACAACGGCGACCTGCTGGGCCAGGTAACGGTGGAACCGGACGGCACCTTCGTCCTTGACCTGAACCTCCCGCAAATCAACGGCGAAACGCTGACCATCGTCGCCCAGGACGCCACTGGCAACCCGTCGGTACCACTGGCAGTGACTGCGCCAGACCTGACCCCACCAGTGCAGCCGACCGACCTGCTGCTCAACGCAGCCGGTACATCGATGACGGGTACGGCCGAAGCCGGCACCACCATCACGGTATGGGGCCCGGACAACAACATCGTGGGCACGGTGGAAGTGGATGAGAACGGCCAGTTCACTGTGCCGATCAGCCCGGCACAGAACAATGGCCAGTTGCTGACGGTGGTGTCCACGGATGATGCCGGCAACGCTTCGGTGGCGGTCCCTTACCAGACCAACGACACCTCGCCACCCGACCTGGTGACCAACCTGGCGATCAACAACACCTTCAACGTGCTGACCGGCAAAGGCGAAGCCAATGCCACGGTCACCGTCAGCCTCGACGGAAGCGTGATCGGCACCGGCGTGGTGGATGCCGCTGGCAACTTCCAGATAACGCTGGTGCCGGCGGCGGGCTCGCTCGCCACCCTGGAAGTGACACAGTCCGACGGTATCAATACGTCTGCGGTCGCGACCTACGTCACACCCTTGATCGCACCACCCGTGCCGCCAACCGACGTGACCTTGGGCAGCGACGGCCTGACCCTGACAGGCAGTGCACCAAGCGGTGTGGGCATTCGCGTGTACGATGCCGCAGGCAACCTGATCGGTACAGGCAGCGCAACCCTGGACGGCTCCTTCACCCTGACGCTGGACGCAGCCCAGCTCAACGGCGAGCACATTTCGGTAACAGCGGTGGCACTGGTCGGCGGCGAATCGCAGCCGACCTTCCTGCAAGCAGCTGACATTACGCCACCGGCCAACCCGGTGGTGACCAGCCTCTCTGTCAATGGCCTGGTGCTGAGCGGCACGGGTGAAGCCGGTGCCACGGTGACAGTGCGTGATGCCAGCGACAATGTGCTCGGCACGGCGGTGGTGAATGGCGGTGGCGTGTTCACCGTCAACCTGAACGCCGCGCAGCTCAACGGCCAGGTCCTGGGCGTGAGCCAGGCTGACGCTGCAGGCAATGCGTCCGGCAGCACAAGCTACACCGCCGCAGACCTGCAGCCACCTGCCGCCCCTACCAACATCGCCATCGATGGCGCGGGCACCGTGCTTACCGGTAGCGGTGAAGCGGGCGCTACCGTTACCGTCCAGGGCCCGAACGGCCAGGTCGGTACCGGAGTGGTACACGCCAACGGCACCTTCAGCATTACCCTGACCTCGCCACAGAACGACGGGCAACTGCTGGTGGTACGCCAGGCCGATGCTGCCGGCAACTTGTCCGCCAGCACCAGCCTGACTGCGCCGGACACCACCCCGCCAGCTGCCCCGCTGGCCACCATCAACGCCAACGGCACCTCGGTCAGTGGTTCTGGCCAGATCGGCAGCACGGTCACCGTGCGCAACAGCACCGGTACCGTACTGGGTACCGCAACGGTGGGCAGCAACGGCCTGTTCGTGGTCAGCCTGGCCGCGGCGCAGATCGACAACCAGGCGCTCAGCGTCACCCTCACCGACAGCGCCGGTAACGTGTCCACAGGCACTGCGCTGACCGCACCGGACCTGACCCCGCCTGCGGCTGCCGGCAACCTGCTGTTCAGTGCCGATGGCAGTACCCTCACCGGTACGGGCGAAGTGGGTGCCACCGTAACCGTACGCAGCGCCGGCGGTACCGTGCTGCAAACCGCAACGGTGCAGGCGGACGGCACCTTCACCGTGACCCTGAGCCCGCCTCAGGACAACGGCCAGATCCTGTCTGTGACCCTCAGCGACCCGCGCGGCAACGTGTCGGGCAACGTCAACGTCACGGCACCGGATGTGGATGCAAATGCACCGGTCATCGCCAGTGACAACCTGGCCACGGCCACGGTCAACCTGGAAGCGGTCAGCGCCACGGAGACCTACACCGACAGCTTCACCACGCTGCTGTCGGGCTTCTCCAAGACCTACACCTGGACGGTGGCAGCAGGCAGCACGGCCGACCCTACCCTCACACTGACCACCAACAGCGTGCTGGCACTGCTCAACAACACCAGCTTCACCCTGCAGGTGAAGGACGCCAGCGGCGCTTGGGTGACCATCGCCACCGGCAACACTCAGGGCCTGCTCGACCTGATCGTGCTGCCGATCGGCTTGCAGGTGGACATCGGCGTGCTGCAAGCCGGTGATTACCGACTGACCGTGGGCAGTGGCGGCATCGGCCTGGTCACCGAAGTGAGCACCACGCTGGACATCGTCTCCACCAGCCTGACCCAATTCACCGGCAGCGGCATTGCTACCTCCGGCAACGTCATTACCGACGTGGGTACCGATGGCGCGGTGGATGCCAGTGGCCCGGACAGCGCCGCCGTGCTGCAAGTACTAAAAGACGGCAGCTACGTCTCGGCCGGGACCGCCACGACGGTTCAGGGCCAGTACGGCACCCTGGTGATCAGTGCGGACGGCAGCTACACCTACACGCCCAACGGCAGCCCGAACAGTGTGGGCAAGGTGGATGTGTTCAGCTACCAGCTGGTGCACCCGAACGGCCTGTCCGATACCGCCAACCTGTACGTGCGCATCGACAGCCCGCAAGCCACGGAAATCTGGAGCGACACCAACTACGGAGCACCGGCCACGGTGGTCGACGCAGTCAACGACGTTGGTAGCAGCCAGGTCACCCTGGACAACCGCGTGGACACCAGCAGCAGTACGCTGGGCTCGCTGAACCTGCCATTGATCGGTACCCGTCAGGCCACCTACACCACCACGGTTGCCGCCGACACCACGGCCGACCTGCAGGTGGTGGTCAACTCCGCCAACCTGTTGAGCCTGCTCAACGGCACCACCATCGAGCTACTCAAGCTCAACCCGGCCACTGGCCAGTACGTTTTGGTGCAGTCGGTACCGGGTGGTTCGCTGATCAGCGTGCTGGGGGGTGGCGCCGGGTATACCTTCGAGAACCAGGGCGCCGGTACCTACCAAGTCCGTGTCACCGCCGGCGGCATTGGCTTGCTCAGCTCCATCACCACCAGCCTGAACACCACCACAACGTACCTGACCGAGTTCGTGGTCAGTGGCGCGACAGCAGCCACCGGCAACCTGCTGACTGACGACAACATCGGTTCGGCCTTGACCGTGCTGAGCGTGCTGACAGCGGCCAACACCTACACCATCCCAGGCTACAACGGGGTGAGCGTGGCCGGCACCTACGGCACGTTGCTGGTGCATGCCGACGGCAGCTACACCTACACCCTCAACGCGGGGCTCACCTCGGCGGTGGTCGGCCAGCAAGACACCTTCACCTACGAGCTAAGCCACCCGAACGGCACCACCGACACCGCAACCCTGACCATCAACGTGGACGATGCTGCCGGCCTCACCACGACCACATCGCTGCTGGCCGATACCGGCGACGAATCAATGGCACTCGCCAGCCTGGCAGCGGCCACCGACGTGATCGCCGGCACCGACGGCAACGACCAGCTCGATGGCAGCCAGGGTGGCCACATCACCCTGCAGGGAGGGGCGGGTGACGACACGCTGTTGGTAGTCGACCAGAACTTCGCCAGCGTCGATGGTGGCACAGGTACCGACACCCTGCTGTGGGGCGGCGGTGATGCCAGTATCGACCTGGGCAACCTGGCCGAGCGCGTGCACGACATCGAAATCCTCGACCTCAACGACACCAGTTCGGTGGCGCTCACCCTCAACCTGGGGGACGTCGTGGCAATCACCGAAACCGGTACCGACACACTGATCATCAAGGGGGACGACAAAGACTCGGTTCACATGACGGACAACTGGACGCTGGTCGGGAACCAAACTGCCGACGGCATCGACTATAACCAATACACGGCCCAGGAGGATCCAAGCCATCACCTGTGGGTACAAAACGGTATCCATGTGGTTTGAGGCCGCTGCAAACCCGCCGGGTGAATGCCCGGCGGCATGGACGACCAGCAGTAAGGGAACTATGTGAAGCGAAGCAGTCCGCTGTCACCGCTGTTGCTGGGAGCCTTCGGGTTCCTGGCCCTGAACTTCCACCCGGTTGCCCAGGCAGCCGATGATATAGACCCCCACCTGCGCCAGATCGGGCCATCTCTATTACGCGATGCGCCCGAGGCGGTGCCCGCCCGCCCGCCCATCGGCATGGCCCCGGTCGCCAGTGGCGAACGGCTGAGCCTTACCGACGCGGTGCTGCAGGCAGCGCAATGGCACCCGAGCATCGCTGAGGCCATCGGCAACCTTTACAAGCAGGGCGAAGGCATCAACGTCGCCCGTGCGGGGTACTACCCACAGATTTCCGGCGGTATCCGCACCGGTTATGACACCGGTTATGGCGGCGACCGCAATAGCCAGGCCCTGAACCTGTCGCTCAAGCAAATGCTCTATGATTTCGGCAAGGTCGACAGCGCCGTCAGTGCGGCCCAGGCTGCTGCCGCCCGCGCCCAGGCCAATATCCTGCTGGTGGTCGACGATCTGGCCCGCGACACAGCCTATGCCTGGATCGAAACCCGCCGCTACGAGCAACTGATGACGATTGCCCGCGACCAGATTCGCGGCGTGGGCGACATTGCCGGCATGGCCCGTCAGCGTAGCGACATGGGCGCCAGCACCCGTTCCGACGTGGTGCAGGCCGAGTCCCGCGTGGAAAGCGCCCGTGCCACCCTGGAGGAGTACCAGTCACAGTACGAGCGCTGGCGCTCGACCCTGGCGGCGCTGATGGGCCGCGTTACCCCTCCGGCACTGGCCGAGGGCTCACCCGCCGAGCTGAACCAGGCCTGCAAGCGCCCTGCACAGGGTGATGACCGCCTGCCCGCCGTGCTGATGGCCTTGGCCCAGCGCGCACAGGGCCAGGCCGAGCTGGCCCAGGCCAAAGCGGAGGCCTACCCCACCCTGTCGCTGCAACCGCAGGTCAATCATTACCTGGACGACGACTACAACCGCGATAACGCACGGCTGGACCGCACCCAGGCGGGCATCTACCTGAACGTCGAAGTCCCCATCTACCAAGGGGGCTCCATCAGCGCCCGTACCCGCGCGGCCAGCCACGCGCTGACCGCCGCCGACTCCGCCGAGGACGCCGCACGCCTGCAGGCGCGTCGGGGCCTGGCCGAGGCCATGGCGCAAACCTCCGGGCTGGGCCGCCGGCTGACCTCGCTGGAAGCACGCCAGGCCAGCATTCAGGAGGCACGCATGCTCTACGGGCGTCAGTACCTGGACCTGGGCACACGGCCACTGCTCGACCTGCTCAACGCCGAGCAGGAGATCTACCAGTCACGCTTCGAACTTGCCGGCACCCGCTCCGACCTGCTGCGCCTGGATGTCGACTGCCTGTACAACACCGGTGCCCTGCGCACGGCCTTTGGCCTTGAGGGGCGCAACCTGCAAGGTGTGGAGATCCAGCCATGAGTGATTCGATCGATGTGACCCTGCCCAACCAGGCGCCCGCGCCGGAGCAGGCCGCCGCGCACCGGCCAGACCTTGGCCCCTGGCTTGAGGTGATATTGCAGGTGGCGCACCACTACCGCCTGGACGTATCACCCCAGCGTATTCGCCTGGCCGCTGTGGAGGATGCCCGCCCGTTGAATGAAATCCTCCGCCACATGGCACGTCAGGCGGGGCTGGCACTGCGCTTCGTGCACTTCGATGCCAAGGGCCTGCGGCAATGGCGCACGCCGCTGGTGCTGGAGCTGGACGACGGGCAGTTGGCGGTGGTCGAGTCGGTGACCGAAGAGGATGACCTGGCGGTAGTGTTTGCCGGTGACCAGGGCCTGACTTCGCGCCTGCCCCGCGACACCCTGAAGGGCCGCATCAACCGCGTTGCCCTGCTGCGCCCGGCCCGGCCACTGCGCGATGTGCGCACCGACGACTACACCGCGCCTTACGACCGCCACTGGTTCGCCCGCATCGTACTGCGTGACCTGCGTCCCTATGGGCAGGTAATGGTCGCGTCACTGGTGGCCAACGTGCTGGCGCTGGCGGGCGTGCTGTTCTCGATGCAGGTGTACGACCGAGTGATACCGGCCGAATCCCTGCCCACCCTCTACGTCCTGTTCGGCGGTGTGGTGTTGGCACTGGTGTTCGACTTCAGCATGCGCCTGCTGCGGCTAAAGGTGACCGACCTGCTCGGCAAGCGCGCCGACCTGCGGGTGAGCGACCTGGTGTACGGCCATGCCCTGCGCCTGCGCAACTCGGTGCGGCCGAAATCCACCGGCTCGTTCATCTCGCAATTGCGCGAGCTGGAATCGATCCGCGACCTGATCACGTCCAGCACCGCTACGGTGCTGGCCGACCTACCGTTCTTCCTGCTGTTCCTGTTCGTGTTCTGGCTGATCGGCGGCGTACTGGTGTTCATCCCGCTGGTCGCGCTGCTGGCCATGGTGTTGCCTGGGTTGCTTGCACAACGGCGTCTGGCACGGTTGGCTAACGCCTCGATGCGTGAGTCGGCGCTGCGCAACGCCATGCTGGTGGAAAGCATCCAGGGCCTGGACGAAATCAAGGCACTGCAGGCAGAGGCACGCTTCGAACGACAGTGGAACCAGTACAACGCGGCCTGCGCACACACCAACCTGCGCCTGCGCACCCTCACCAACGGCCTGGTGACCTGGACGCAGAACGTGCAAGGCGCAGTGTTTGCCGTGGTAATCGTGATCGGCGCCCCCATGGTCATCGCCGGCGACCTCACGACAGGTAGCCTGGTGGCGGCATCCATGCTTTCGTCGCGAATGATGGCACCGCTGGCCCAGCTGACCCATGTGCTGACCCGCTGGCAGCAGGCCAAGGTCGCGCTGCAAGGCCTGGACAAGCTGATGCAGTCGCCGGTCGACCACCCCGAAGGCGAAGCCCGCGTGCACCTGCCGGCGATTCACGGCGAGTACCGCCTGCGCCAGGCCAACTTCCGCTACAGCGAAGAGTACCCGCCAGTGCTGAACATTGGCCGGCTGGATATCCAGCCGGGCGAGCGCATTGCCGTGCTGGGCCGCAACGGCGCCGGTAAATCAACCTTGCTGCAGGCGCTGGGCGGGGCCATGGACCTGGTACAGGGCGAGATCAGCCTGGACGGCATCGCAATGGCCCACCTCGACCCGGCTGACCTGCGCCGTGACGTCGGCCTGCTGCCGCAGTACGCGAGGCTGTTCCACGGCACCCTGCGGGAAAACCTCACCCTCGGCGCCGGCCAGGCCAGCGACCAGGAACTGGTGGCCGCGCTGGCCGCCACTGGCGCACTGGACTTCGTCCGCCGCCTGCCCAAGGGCATGGACCACTTGATCCTCGAAGGAGGCCTGGGCTTGTCTGGCGGTCAGCGCCAAGCCTTGGTGCTGTCGCGCTTACTGGTACGCCAGCCGCAGGTGCTGCTGCTGGACGAGCCGACCGCGTCACTTGACGACATGACCGAGCGCAAGCTGCTGGATAACCTGGAGCGCTTCTGTCAGGGCCGTACACTGGTGATCGCAACCCATCGCCTGAGCGTTCTGCAGCGGGTCGATCGGATCCTGGTGCTGGACGCCGGGCGTATTGTCATCGATGACACGCGCGATGCCGCGCTGGCCAAACTGCAAGGAGCCCAGGCATGAGCGACCATGAACTTCCAGCCTCCTACCTGGACGGGCAGGACGACCAGGCGGTATTCCGTGCCGGCCGCCTGATCACCCTGTGCGCGTTGATGCTGGCGGCGTTCCTGGCCTGGGCGGCCTGGTTCGAGGTGACCGAGGTGTCCACCGGCACAGGCAAGGTCATCCCCAGTTCGCGAGAGCAGGTAATCCAATCGTTCGAGGGCGGTATCGTCGCGCAGATGAGCGTGGCCGAAGGCGACTTGGTCGAGCGCGGCCAGGTGCTGGCCCAGCTCGACCCCACCAAGACGGCGTCGAGCGTTGGTGAAAGCGAAGCCAAGTACCGCGCTGCCAGGGCCAGCCAGGCCCGCCTGCAGGCAGAGGTGACCGGCAAGCCACTGACCTTTCCGGCGAGCCTGCGCGACTCTCCTGACCTGATCGATGCCGAAACCGCGCTGTACCAGACCCGCCGCCGCGGCCTGGAACAGACCCTGGCGGGTATTCAGGACTCGTTGCAGCTGGTGCGCAGCGAGCTGAAGATCACCGAGAGCCTGGCGAAGATGGGTGCCTCCAGCCGGGTCGAAGTGATCCGCCTGAACCGCCAGCGTTCCGAGCTGGAACTCAAGGCCAACGAGGCGCGCTCGGACTATCTGGTGCGCGCCCGGGAAGAACTGGCCAAGGCCAGCGCCGAAGCGGACGCCCTGTCGGAAGTGATCCGCGGGCGCAGCGACTCACTTACCCGCCTGACCTTGCGTTCGCCGGTGCGCGGCATTGTGAAGGACATCGAGGTCAACACCCTGGGTGGCGTGGTGCAGCCCGGTGGCCAGGTGATGAAGATCGTGCCGATGGACGAACGCCTGCTGATCGAAACCCGCATCGCGCCACGGGACATCGCCTTCATTCACCCCGAGCAGGCGGCCAAGGTCAAGATCAGTGCCTATGACTACTCGGTGTACGGCGGGCTGGACGGCAAGGTGGTGGGCATCTCGCCGGATACCCTGCAGGACGAGGTCAAACCGGAAATCTACTACTACCGCGTGTTCATACGCACCGAACAGGACAGCTTGCAGAACAAGGCCGGCAAGCGCTTTGCGATCGTGCCAGGGATGATTGCCACGGTGGATATCCGAACGGGCGAGAAAACCATCCTCGATTACCTGATCAAGCCGCTGAACCGGGCCAAGGAAGCCCTGCGCGAACGCTGATCCAGGCGTTTACACACATCACTTGTGTGTGGGCATACCCGCTCCCACAGGGTCCCAAGCATTGCTGGGTTCTGCGCAAAATGTCTAAAGCCCGACCAAAACAGGCCGATAACCAGTTATCCCCCTGCACCCCACCGAAGGTCACCATGGCCACGCAAAATGCCCGCGCGGATTCGCTATCCCTGCTGCTGTTCACCCTGCGCAGCGGCAAGCTGATGGCAATCAACCTGCTCAAGGTCAGCGAGATCATCCCCTGCCCGCCGCTGACCAAGCTGCCCGAGTCGCACCCCCACGTAAAAGGCGTGGCAACCCTGCGCGGCCACTCGCTGTCGGTCATCGACCTGTCCCGCGCCATCGGCGAACAACCACTGGCCGACCCACAGGGTGGCTGCCTGATCGTTACCGAGATCAGCCGTTCGCGCCAAGGCCTGCATGTACAGGCGGTCAGCCGCATCGTGCATTGCCTGAGCACCGACATCAAACCGCCGCCCTACGCCTCGGGCACCCGCTCGTTCATCACCGGCGTGACGCGCGTCGACAACACCCTGGTGCAGGTGCTGGACATCGAAAAAGTCATACACGCCATCGCCCCGCCCGTCGCCGAGCCAGCACACGGCACCTTGAACGAAGAAGATGCCAGCCTGCTGGCCGCGGCCAATATCCTGGTGGTGGACGACAGCCAGGTGGCCTTGCAGCAGTCGGTGCACACCCTGCGCAACCTCGGTATCGAATGCCACACTGCGCGCAGCGCCAAAGACGCCATCAACGTGCTGCTGGAACTGCAAGGCACCGCGCAGGAGATCAACATCATCGTCTCCGACATCGAAATGAGCGAAATGGACGGCTACGCCTTCACCCGCACGTTGCGTGAAACCCCTGACTTCCAGCACCTGTACGTGCTGTTGCACACCTCGCTGGACAGTGCCATGAGCAGTGAAAAGGCGACCCAGGCCGGGGCCAATGCCATCCTTACCAAGTTCTCCTCGCCAGAACTGACCGATTGTCTGGTGGTGGCCGCGCGTACCGTGGTGTTCGCCGAGCACTGATATATTCAGCGACAAACTCCCCGGCTGGCCGCCGGGGGTGACTCGGGCATAATTCGCGCCCCTCGCAAGAAAATTGCCGGAATCACATATGAAGCTTCTCAGCGCTATCCTGATCAGCTGTGCCCTCTTCAGCGGTATTGCCCAGGCCTCCAGTAGTCGGGCCTGGAACGAGCAGCGCCAGCAGATGCTCAAGGCCTGCCTGACCGCCAGCCAGTTCAAGGACGCCCATGCCCGCGGCAAGCCCGCCGAGTTCGATGACCAGGCAGGCATGAGTGCCCTGCTGATCGAAGGCGTCTATCCACAAAAGCATATGCAGCAGCGCACCGGCACCGAGCTGTGCCTGTACGACCGCCAGCACCAGCGTGCCTTCGTCAGCGAATGGAGCCCGGAAGCCAAGTGACCGACAGCTTACGTTTCGGCTGTACCGGCTGCGGCAAATGCTGCACCGGCCACCATGTGCCACTGACGCTGGCCGAAGCTCGTCGCTGGGCGGACGATGCCGGCCAGGTGGTGGTATTGATCGAGGCCTTCGTCGTGGACGGCCCTGGCATGCCGCTGGAGCAGCGTGACCATGTGCTGCGACGCTCCCATCCGGTGAATTGCGGCGAGGGCGAGGCACGTATCTCGGTGACCTTTGCTGCATTCAACCCCGGACGTTGCCGTAACCTCGACGCCAACGACCTCTGCACCATCTATGAGCATCGCCCGCTGGTCTGTCGCATCTATCCGGTAGAAATCAACCCACATATTCCACTGCGGCCAGACAGCAAGGACTGCCCTCCGGAGGCCTGGCAACAGGGGCCGGAGCTGATTCACGGCACGCAACTGGTCGATGTGGAACTGCAGGCGCTGGTACAGGCTTCGCGCCAGGCCGACCGTGATGACATTGCGGCCAAGGTGGCGGTGTGCCAGGCATTGGGCATGACTACCAGTGCGCTCAAGGGTAACGGGTTTACCGCTTACTTGCCGGACATGGGGGCGTTTGCTGCGGCGCTGGCGCAGGTGCCGGGGAATGAAGGGGCGCAGTGGACCTTGCATGTGCAGGATGAAGCGCTGACGGCGAGCTTGCAGGCACTGGGTTTGCGCACGACCCATGAAACCCCGGTGTATTACGCCTTTATCGGTTTCTAGCCTGACCACTTTGCCCTGGGCGGCGCACTGTGCAGGTGCTCTAGCACGGGACTTTCGCCGAAAGTCCCATTATTTCACCCAACGATCGTTACCTTTTGCGCAACAGTGCTTATCGCACTTCGCTCTGTTTCGAGTGCACTGAAAGGACTAACTTTACCCCTGTCCTCATTAGCACTTGCACCGCAAGAAGGTAGTTTCAAATGTCCAACAGTATGGGTATTGCCAGCGTCTTCGTCCTGTCTTCCCTGTTGTTGTCGCCACTGGCCATGGCCGAAGAATCCCCGGCTTTCGTTGCCCGTAATGCAGAGCTCGCGGCGGTCCATCAAGAGGCCCGTGACGCTGTAGCCGCAAATAAATCCGACACCGTAAAAGACGCGAAACAGACAGCTTCCAAAGTCACCGTCGACACCAGTGCCGACAGCTGATCAAACGCTGTCACTGCTCCTGTTTTCCCTTGGCTACGCCATGGGCACCTCCGGTGCCGATATGTTAGCCTTTTAAAGGCCGCTGCCAATCAGCGGCTTTTTTTATGTGCTTCAACTCTCAGCCTGGTTGTAACGTCCACCTATAAAAAAGATGCACATTCAAAAATAAAAACTGCCCCACCGTCAGACCAAAGGAGCTAGTACCGGTGCCTTCCGCGTTTCGCTTTACCCCGCTTTTCATTGCGTTGACTGCAACGATCCCTTTCGCCGCTCAGGCAGATGAAGACAAGGCTGATGGCTTCATCGAAGGTTCGTCGTTCAACCTGCATTTCCGTAATGCCTACTTCAACCGCGACAACCATAACGCCGGCGTGCGCGACACCCGCGAGTGGGGCCAGGGCGCGGTGGCACGCTTCGAGTCGGGCTACACCCCCGGTGTGGTCGGTTTCGGCCTGGACGCCCATGCCATGCTGGGCCTGAAGCTCGACGGCGGTGGCGGCCATGCCGGCACCAGCATCCTGCCCGAGCACATCAAGGACGACGGCGAGCTGGGCGCAGCCCCGCACTCGTTTTCCACTGCCGGTGCCGCGGTCAAGCTGAAAGCCTTCGACACCGAGCTGAAAGCCGGGGACCTGTTCCTCACCAACCCGGTGATCGCCGGCGGTGAAACCCGCATGCTGCCGCAGACTTTCCGTGGTGTGAGCCTGACCAACACCAGCATCGACGGCCTGTTGCTCGAAGGCGGCCAGGTCAGCTTCACCCACCCGTACAACCAGAGCGGCCACCGCCGCATCGACACCTACTACGGGTCACTGGACGAGCACGACAAGAGCAAGCACCTGAACTGGGCCGGCGCGTCGTGGAGCGGTACCGAGCACATCACCGCCAACCTGTACACCGCCGAGCTGAAGGACATCTGGAACCAGTACTACGCGGACTTCGACTACACCTATGTGGTCAATGACCTGGTCAGCCTGAATCCGGGCGTGCACTTCTATCACACCCAGGACACCGGCAAGGCCCTGCTAGGCAAGATCGACAACAACACCTACAGCGTGCACTTCACCGTCAACGCCGGCTTCCACAGCGTCACCGCCGCCTACCAGCGAGTGAACGGCAACACGCCATTCGACTACATCAACCTGGGCGACAGTGTGTACCTGGACAACTCGCGCATGTACTCGGACTTCAACGCGCCGAACGAGCGCTCGTGGAAACTGCAGTACGGCTATGACTTCGCCGGTGTCGGCGTGCCTGGTTTGAGCACCTCGCTGTCGTATTCGCGCGGTGAGGCCGACCTGACCAAGGCCACTCAGGACACTACTCACTACGACTACTACCGCGAAGATGGCAAGAACGCCATGCACTGGGAACGCGACCTGGACGTGAAATACGTGTTCCAGGAAGGTGACCTCAAGGACCTGTCGGTGCTGGTGCGCTATGCCACCCACCGCGGCAGCCAAGGTTATGCGTCGATCGACAGCAACAGCGACAACGATGAAGTGCGGGTAATCGTCGACTACCCACTGAACGTGTTCTGATCTTGCGCTGCAAGCATCGCCTATAACCCTGTGAGAGCGGGTTCACCCGCGAAGAAGGCACCGCGGTGTTGGGCACCGGCTGCGCCGATGTTCGCGGGTAAACCCGCTCCTACAACGGCCTGTGTCCATTCCCCGGTGTGTGTCCCACCGCAGATCAGTGTTGTAGGAGCGGGTTTACCCGCGAATACGGTAGTGGCGGCAACGGTGAACGGCGGGTGGAGATTGGCCAGCAGGGCCGGCCTCTTCGCGGGTAAACCCGCTCCTACACGACGGCCAATCGAAAAGTACGGTACACCGTGCTTCCGTCGGACAAATCTTGTCCGACAATGCCCGCTTCCCTAGAATATTGCCGCCGCGAATGGTCCTGCCCACGCAGTAGCGAGCATGCCCACCCAGTCCCCGCGTTTCGCAGTCTACAGGTCGCACCCCGAGCTGATCCTCAACCTGGGCAGTTGCCTTGCCGTGCTCGCCATCGTGGCCATCGTCAGCTACCTGCTTGCTCGCGAGCGCGAAAGTGTCGAGCAGTCGGCGGTGCGCTCGTCGAACAACATCGTCCAGCTGATCGAAAGCGACATCCTGCGCAACGTCGAACTCTACGACCAGTCACTGCAAGGCCTGATCTGGGCCGTCGGGCGCAAGGAACTGCCGGAGGTCCCCGGTCCGATACGCCAGCGCCTGCTGTTCAATGAAGCCTTCATCGACCGCAAGCGCGGTGACGTGCTGTGGCTGGACAAGCAAGGCAATGTCGTCGGCGACTCCACCAGCAGCGTGCCACGCAAGGCCAACTTCGGTCACACCGGGGTGTTCAAGGCTCACCAGCAGAATGCCAACCTCGGTTTGCTGGTGGGCCCCCCTTTCAAGGCCAAGCTCGGCGACCTGGACTGGTGTATCAGCTTCAGCCGGCGCATCTCCGGCCCCAATGGCGAGTTCGCCGGGTTGGCAGCGGGTGCGCTGCGCCTGTCGTACATCAGTGAATTGTTCCAACGCCTGGACATTGGCCACGACAGCAGCATCAACCTGTTCAATACCGACGGGCAGTTACTTGTCCGCCAGCCCTACCGCGCGCAGGACCCACTGATTGGAACCTCCTACACCGAACGGCCCAATTTCAAGCGCATCATCGCTGAACAGAGCGGTAACTTCACCGCCCGCTCCGACATCAACGGCAAACTCCGCATGTTCACCTTCGCCCGAGTCGCGCAGTTGCCCCTGATCGTGCTGGTGGTGCACTCGGCCGACGAGGTGTTCGAGTCCTGGCGCCGTACCGCCATTGTCGTCAGCGTCGCCACCGGCGCTCTGTGCGTGGGCATTCTCTGGCTGACGTTGCTGCTGGGCCGCGAACTGCGCCGCCGCCACGAAGCAGAAGAAGACCTGGCCATGCTCGCTTCCACCGATAGCCTGACTGGCCTGGCCAACCGCCGCAAGCTGGACCATGTGCTACGCCAGGAATGGGCCCGCGCCCAACGTAACCGTAAGCCGCTGGCGATATTGATGGTGGATGTGGACCACTTCAAGGCATTCAACCAGCGCCATGGCCACGCCGGTGGCGACCATGCCTTGCGCGAGGTGGCCCGGGCCATCGAAGCATGCATTCGCCGCCCGGCGGACCTGGCCGCGCGTTACGGTGGGGAGGAGTTTCAGGTGGTGCTGCCGGAAACCGATCTGGCCGGGGCCCAGCTACTGGCTGAACGCATCCGCGCCAGCGTCGAGGCGCTGGCGCCGTTTGCGGATGATGCTCACGCCGTGACCGTGAGCATCGGTATCGGTCTGTCCGGCACCCAGCAGGACCTTGGCAGGCTGCTGGGTGCTGCGGACGAAGCGCTCTACCGGGCCAAGGCCAATGGCCGCAATCGGGTAGAGGGCCCGCTCGATTAGGAGCGGGCGCGAGCGGCGTTGCGCAGGGCCTTGACCTGGTCATGGTTGCGCTGCACGCCTTGCAGCTGCTTCTCCACCAGGCTGTAGGTCATGTCGCTGGCAGTGCGGCCCAGTTTCACCAGTTTCTCACGGGCTTCCTTGTAGGCCTTGAGGGCGTGGTCCTCGCCACGTTCCACCTCGTTCAGCACCGCCTCCTCGTCCTTGCCGGTGACCATCGACTTGAGGTTGACCCAGCCGCGGTGAAGGTCGCCACTGATGCTGGTGGAGGTTTCCGGGTCGCCGCCCAAGCGACGGACTTCGCCCTGCAATTCACTGGCAGCGCTGGCGCACTCACCCGCGCGCTGGACGAAGAACGCTTTCAGCTCGGGGTTCTTCACATCATCGGCCGAAGCCTTGAAACCTTTCTCGCCATCCTTGCTGTACTCGATCAGGTCGTTGAGTACGTCGATCACGTCTTTGTTGGGGTTGCTCATGGTCGAACTCCTTGGCAGGTGATAGTCCTCTAGGGAAATGCAGCGTTCGTGCCACGCTTAACACAAAAATAAATTTCTTTTTATTCAATGACTTACATACAAGAGACGACAGCTGGTAACGGCGTTCTGCATGATTGCCGCTTGGGGCTTCGTGCAGATTGCAGTATGGTCGGCGCCTTTCCACAGCCAGGTGCGCGCAGATGAAGCCGGAAACCCTCGAACTACTGGTGACCCGCAGCATGCCGTTCGGCAAGTACCAGGGGAGAATCATTGCGGATCTGCCGGGGGACTACCTGGCGTGGTTTGCGCGCAAGGGCTTTCCGGCAGGGGAACTGGGTGGGTTGCTGGCGTTGATGCATGAGATCGATCACAACGGGCTGGGTGATCTGCTGGTGCCGTTGCGGCAGAAGCATCGCCGTTGAAAGGCCAACGCGGGCTCTGTGGGAGCGGCCTTGTGTCGCGAAAGGGCCGCAAAGCGGCCCCGGCAATCTAAGTTGCGAAGCTGAAAATCTGGGGCTGCTTCGCAGCCCTTTCGCGACACAAGGCCGCTCCCACAGAACGAGGTCTGCTCATACACTTTTAGCAGGCGCCACGGCCAACTCCACACGCTCGCTCTTCTTGATAACCGCATACACCACCGCTGTCACCAGGCTACCCGCCACAATCGCCAGCAAATACAGCAACGCATGGTTGATCGCGTTGGGGATCAACAACACGAACAAGCCGCCATGCGGCGCCATCAGCTTGCAGCCAAAATACATCGACAATGCCCCGGTCAACGCACCACCGGCGATACTGGCCGGGATCACCCGTAACGGGTCCTTGGCGGCAAACGGAATCGCCCCCTCGGAGATGAAGCACAGCCCCAGCGCCAGCGCCGCCTTGCCCGCCTCGCGCTCGCTCTGGGCGAACTTGCGCCGGGCCAGGAAGGTGGCAATGCCCAAGCCGATCGGCGGCACCATGCCGGCGGCCATGGTCGCCGCCATTGGCGCGTAGCTCGACGAGGCCAACAGCCCCACCGAGAACGCATAGGCGGCCTTGTTGATCGGCCCGCCAAGGTCGACGCACATCATGCCGCCCAGCAACAGCCCCAGCAGGATGGCATTGGTGGTGCCCATGCTGTCGAGGAAGTGCGTCAGGCCTTCGAGCATCGCTGCTACCGGCTGGCCGACCACGTAGATCATCACCAGGCCAGTGAACAGACTGGCCAGCAATGGAATGATCAGGATTGGCTTGAGCGCCTCCAGGCTGCTGGGCAAGCGCGCCCATCGGGCAATGGCCTTGGCGCTGTAACCGGCAAGGAAACCGGCGACAATGCCACCGATGAAGCCGGCACCCAAGGTGCTGGCCAGCAGGCCGCCGATCATGCCGGGGGCCAGCCCGGGGCGGTCGGCGATGGACCATGCGATATAACCCGCCAGTAGCGGCACCATCAGTTTGAAGGCGGCTTCGCCGCCAATCTGCATCAACGCCGCCGGCAAGGTGCCCGCCTCTTTGTAGGCTTCGATACCGAACACGAACGACAGGGCAATCAGCAGGCCGCCGGCCACCACCATCGGCAGCATGAACGACACGCCGGTAAGCAAATGCTTGTACACGCCGGTTTTCTCGCCCTTCGTCGGCGTGGATGCCGCTGCGGCGTCGGCGCCGTTTTCTACCGCGGCCTGCGCCAAGGCCTTGTCCAGAGTGGCGCGGGCCTGCTTGAGGGCAATGCCGGTACCACAACGGTAAATACGTTTGCCGGCGAAACGTGCAGTGGGAACTTCAATGTCGGCGGCCAGCAACACCACGTCCGCCGCAGCGATGGCTTCAGCAGACAAGGGATTGCGCGCACCGACCGAGCCCTGGGTCTCGACGGTCAACTGGTAGCCCAGTTGCTGTGCGGCTTGCTGCAAGGCTTCTGCGGCCATGAAGGTATGGGCTACGCCGGTCGGACAAGCAGTCACGGCAACGATGCGGGTACCAGCACTGCCAGCGGCGGCCGGGCCATCTGTCACTGCGGCCAGCAGCTCGGCGTTGGCCGCCGCTTCGTCGAGAAAGCCTTCGCGATCAGCCAGCGCCTGGGATGGCGTGCTTTGGTACAGGCGCTTGCCGACGAAGCGGGCCAGGTCCACCGGACCGGTGCTGACCACAAGCACCCAGTCAGCCTCGGCGATCTGTGCGGCGCTCAGCTGCCGCTCGGGGTGTTCAGTATTCTGCACTTCGACGCTGGTGCTCCAGCCGCGCCGCTGGGCAGCGGCGGACAGCAAGCGTGCGCTCAGTACACTCGATACCTGGCCATTGGGGCAGGCGGTGACTATGGCAATGTTCATCGGCAACCCTCTTGTTGTTCTGTCAGTTGCACGGCCGCTTCCAGTTGCACCAGGTGCTCGCGGTCACGGATACCGAAGCCAACCTGGGTAACGGCCTGGGCGGCGATGGCAGTGGCTCGGGTCAACGTCTGCGCAGGCGCCTCGGCCAGCAGCAGGCCGTGGACCATGCCGGCCACCAGCGAATCCCCCGCCCCCACCGTGCTGGCAACCCGCACCTTGGGTGGGCGGGCGTGCATGGCCAGGTCACGACTGAACCAACTGACGCCCTGCTCGCCCGCAGACACCACCACGTGTTCAACGCCACTGGCCAGCAGGCGCTTGGCGGCAGCCGTCTGTTGCGCCAGGTTATCCACAGGCAGGCCCAGCACTTCGCCCAGTTCTTCGGTATTGGGCTTGACCAGCCAGGGCGCGCTCTGCAAACCGACACGCAGGGCTTCACCACTGCTGTCCAGGACAACCTTGAGGCCTTGAGCCTTCAACAGTTCGAGCAACTGGCGGAACCAGTCGGCACTGATCCCGCGCGGCAGGCTACCAGCCACCACCACGGCATCGTGACCTGGGGCAATCTGTTGCAGTTTGTGCAGCAAGGCGTTGCGTGCCGCCTCGTCCACCTCCGGGCCTTGCCCGTTGATGTCGGTAACGCGGCCATCGGCCTCGACCAGCTTGATATTACTGCGGGTTTCGCCCGGCACACGGACGAAGCAGTCGGTAAAACCGCGACCGTCGATCAGCGCCTCGAAGGGCTGCAGATTGTCGCGCCCAAGGAAACCGCCAACGGTTACGCTGTGCCCCAGGTCGGCCAGTACCTGGGCAACGTTCAGCCCCTTGCCCGCGGCGTGACTGTGCTGCGCCTGGCTACGGTTGACCTGCCCTGGGCGCAGAGCGTCCAGGCCGATGGTGATATCCAGCGCCGGGTTCAGGGTGAGAGTGAGGATCTTGGCCATTCAGTAACGCTCCACCAGCGCGCGAACTGCTGCGGCGCTGTCCTGTTGCAGGGCCTCGCGCGCCAGGGCGCGGGCTGTCTGATGATCGGCCTGGCGAACCAGTGCCTTGACTTCGGCGATGCTGCGCGCGGAGACGCTGAGTTCGTCCACGTCCAGCCCCAGCAGCACGGCCACCGCCTGCGGGTCGGCCGCCAGCTCGCCACACACGCCCACCCACTTGCCGTGGGCATGGGCGGCGCGCACGGTCATGTCGATCAGGCTCAACACCGCCGGGTGCAGGCCATCGGCCTGTGCCGAGAGGCTGGGGTGGCCACGGTCGATGGCCAAGGTGTATTGAGTCAGGTCGTTGGTGCCGATGCTGAAGAAGTCCACTTCGCGCGCCAATTGCGCTGCCAGCAGGGCCGCTGAAGGCACCTCGACCATAATGCCCAGTTGCAGGTCGGCTACCGGGATTTCTGCACGCAGGCGCTCCACCATGGCCCGAGCCTCACGCCACTCGTGCACCTGGCCAACCATCGGGAACATGATGCGCAACGGGCGCTGGTCGGCGGCCCGCAGCAACGCGCGCAACTGGTCTTCCATCACTTGCGGGCGCTGCAGGGTCAAACGCACGCCGCGCACGCCGAGGAAGGGATTTTCCTCGGCAGCGATCGGCCAGTAAGGCAGCGGTTTGTCGCCGCCGACATCCAGGGTACGCACCACCAGCGGGCGCCCATCGAGGCCATCGAGCACGCGGCGGTACTCGGCTTCCTGGGTAGCCACATCCGGCGCTTGAGGGTGGGCCATGAAAATCAGTTCGGTGCGCAGCAGGCCCACACCTTCGGCGCCCTGCTCCACCACCTTGGCGATACCGTTGCTGTCACCGATGTTGGCAAACACCTCGACGGCATGCCCATCCCGGGTGATGGCCGGCTCGAAGCGGTTGGCCCAGGCGGCCTGCAGGCGTTGCTCGCGCAGGTCACGCTCGGCCAGCGCCTGCTGCAGTTCATCCGCAGGCGGTGCGACGCTAACCACACCACGCTGGCCATCGAGCAGCAGCGGCGTGCCACTGTCCAACAGCAGTATCGACGCACCGGCGCCGACCACTGCCGGTATGCCCAAAGCCCGGGCAACGATGGCACTGTGGGCCGTGGCGCCGCCCTGGGCGGTGACAATACCGGCAACCCGGGTGGGGTCCAAGCGGGCGACATCGGATGGACCGACTTCGGTCATCACCAGCACATAGGGTTGCTCGGGTTCAGCCTGCGCCTGCACACCACACAACTGCGCCAGCACGCGGCGGCCGATATCGCGCAGGTCGGCAGCGCGCTCGGCAAGCAGCGCATCGTGCAATGCCTCTTGCTGACGGGCCGCTGCGTCGATCACGGCCATCCACGCAGCCGCAGCGCTTTCGCCCTGGGCCAGGCGCTGCTCGACATCGTCGGTCAGGGCCGGGTCGGCAAGCATTTCCTGGTGGGTGACGAAAATTTCGCCAATGGCCTTGTCGCTGCGCAGGACCAAAGCCTGCAGTTCGCCATTGACGATGGCCAACGCTTCGCGCAGCTTCTGCCGCTCCTGGGCGCACGATTCACCCCGCAAGGGATAGTCGAACTCACGCTCGACACAGACATGCGCCGGGCCGCTGGCAATGCCGGGGGCGGCACCCACACCCTGGATACGACTGCCGGCCGCTGGCGCTTGCAGTACTTCGGGTACGTCATCGGCAATGGGCGTGACGCTCTGCGGTAGGGGTTCCACCTCCTCACCCAAGCCTTGTTCGATAGCGGCCAGCAACACCGGCAAGGCATCGGCAGCGATGCTCGGCTCGGCGACCAGCTCCAGTGCCTGACCACGGCGGGCGCCGAGGCTGAGCAGCTTGCTCAGGCTCTTCACCGATACCGCTGGCTGCGCGCTATCGACCAGGCGCACACGAATTTCCCCTTCAAAGCCTTTGGCCAGTTGTGCAAGCACCTTGGCCGGGCGGGCATGCAAGCCATGTGGATTGGCCAGCACGACACGTGCGCTGGGCCAGTCCGCCGGCGCTTCGCCGCCCAGTACTTCCAGTACCGCACGGCTGTTGGTGGCCTGGTAGAGCATCTGCCCGCGGCCTTCGATCAGCACTTCGCACAGACGCTCAAGCAGGGCCTCGTGAGCGGCGCCAAGGCTGGCCAGGCAGAACAGACCGTTGAGCGGCTGGTCGCGGTAACGCAGCGGCTGCTGCGGGGTGATGAAGGCGAGGCCCGGCTGACGAACCTGGCGCTCGCTGTGCAGCCACCACAGGCCCTCGCCCAGCGGCAGAGGCTCGGCCTGCTGGAGCACGGCGGCAAAGCCACTGTCGACACAGTCGGCACGTTGCAACAGGCGCGCACCGCGCCAGGCCAGTTCGTCGAAGTCTTCAGCCGGCAAGTTCAGCCCCACCAGTTGCGCATCCAGCGCCAACGCTTGTGGCGCGCCCTGCAGCAGCTTGAGCAGCGCTTCGGCTGAGCTGGCCCGGCGCAAGGCTTCGGCCAGGTCGGTCTCGCCCAGCGCACGGGTCAACAGCTGCAGCAGGCGCAGGTGTTCGTCGGAGCGGGCGGCAATACCAATGGCCAGGTAGACCATTTGCCCGTCACCCCAGTCTACCCCCTCGGGGAACTGCAGCAGCCGCACGCCGGTGGCATACACCAGATCGCGTGTTTGCGGCGTACCATGAGGAATGGCGATGCCCTGGCCAAGGAACGTGGAGCCTTGTGCCTCCCGGGCCTGCAGCCCTTGCAGGTAACCCTCGGCAACCAGGCCGTCCGCAACCAGTCGATCCGCCAGAAGGCGCAATGCCTCATCCTTGTCGGCGGCCTTCTGGCCCATGGCTATCTGCTCATTGGCGAGCTCGAGCATGACCTTCTCCTTTTGCAGTTCCCGTTCGGGTACTGGAGTATTGTTGTGAAATTCACATAAAGGGCCAGTTCAGCAACCTTGCACGGGTGGAGCCGAGGCAGAAAAATCGGCGGCTGAAACGTTTAATCTGACCAGACGGCCACGTTACTCGATAATCTGCCCAGTAAAAAGCCCCATCCTGTCGGACAATTGCGACAATGGTCGTCTGCGCGTGATGCCTGTACCGGGTCAAACTACCCGGTCCGGCCTTACAGCCAGCCCCGGTAATAACAAGGAAAATTCGGTGAAACTCAGCGATATCGCCCGTCTGGCCGGTGTGTCCGTGACCACTGCCAGCTACGTCATCAATGGCAAGGCAGAACAGCAGCGCATCAGCAACAGTACTGTCGAGCGGGTACGCGCGGTGGTCGAAGCCCACGGCTTCACCCCCAACCCGCAGGCAGCTGGGCTGCGCAGCCGGCATACCCGCACCCTGGGCTTCATTCTCCCGGATCTGGAGAACCCCAGCTACGCCCGCATTGCCAAGCAACTGGAGCAAGGCGCCCGCGCCCGCGGCTACCAGTTGCTGATCGCCAGCAGCGACGACCAGCCAGACAGCGAGCGCCAACTGCAGCAGCTGTTCCGTGCGCGGCGCTGCGATGCGCTGTTCGTTGCCAGTTGCCTGCCGCCAGAAGATGACAGCTACCGCGAGCTGCAGGACAAAGGCTTGCCGGTGATAGCCATCGACCGCCGCCTGGACCCCGCACACTTCTGCTCGGTGATCAGCGACGACCGCGATGCCAGCCGCCAGCTGGCCGCCAGCCTGCTCAGCGCGGCCCCACGCAGCATCGCCCTGATAGGCGCACGCCCCGAGCTGTCGGTTAGCCAGGCGCGTGCCGGCGGATTCGACGAGGCCCTGCAAGGCTATGCCGGCGAAGTGCGCCGCTATCAGGGCGAAGCGTTCAGCCGTGAGTGCGGCCAACGCCTGATGCAACAACTGATCGACGACCTGGGCGGCCTGCCGGATGCTCTGGTGACCACGTCGTACGTGCTGTTGCAGGGCGTGTTCGACACCCTACAGGCGCGCCCGGTCGACTCGCGCCAACTGCAGCTGGGTACCTTTGGCGACAACCAGTTGCTCGATTTCCTGCCGCTGCCGGTCAATGCCATGGCCCAGCAGCACGGCCAGATTGCCGCCACCGCGCTTGAACTGGCACTGGCCGCCATCGAGGAAAAACGCTATGAACCCGGCGTTCATGCTGTTGGCCGCACCTTCAAGCAACGCATCTCAGCGGCCTGAACATGCGCCTGATCGACACCCACACCCACCTGGACTTCCCCGACTTCGACGCCGACCGCCCGCGCCTGCTGGCCAACGCGGCGGCGCGTGGGCTGGAGCGGATGGTGGTGCTGGGGGTGTACCAGGCGAATTTCCAACGGGTGTGGGAACTCGCCTGCACCGAGCCGCGCCTGTTCGCCGCGCTTGGCCTGCACCCGGTCTACCTCGACCAGCATCGACCTGAGCACCTGCTGCAACTGCGCGAGTGGCTGGAGCGCCTGCGCGACAACCCGCGGCTATGTGCCGTGGGTGAGTTTGGCCTGGACTATTACCTCACAGACCTCGACAAGACCCGCCAGCAGGCGCTGTTCGAAGCGCAACTGCAGATGGCTTGCGACTTCGAACTACCGGCCCTGTTGCACGTGCGCCGCAGCCATGCCCAGGTGATTGCCACGCTCAAGCACTACAAGCCTGCGCGGGCGGGGGTGATTCATGCGTTTGCCGGCAGCTACGAAGAGGCCCGCGAGTACATCAAGCTGGGGTTCATGCTGGGGTTGGGCGGTGCGGCTACCTGGCCGCAGGCACTACGGCTGCGCAAGACCCTGGCGCGGCTGCCACTGGACAGCGTGGTGCTGGAGACTGATGCACCGGACATGGCACCGGTGATGTACCCGGGGGTACGCAACAGCCCGGAGCATCTGCCGGACATTGCCGCGGCACTGGCGCAAGTGATGGGACTGGATGTCGAGGTGCTGGCACAGGCCAGCACCCGCAATGCTTGCGCGTTGTTTGGCTGGTGAAACTCAGGTGAACGGGATTCCCGTGGGATGCGCCTGGTCCCGATTCAGACCAGCACGGTCCACAGCGCGAACCCTGCATACCACAGCACTGCACAGCGCAACAGCAGTTCCCACAGGCTGTCCAACCGCCCCAACCCGCGCTGGCTGTCCTCTTCCTCGGGAATGTCATCGGCAATGCGCCCGACCCGAGCCACCAGGTGCCCGGCACTGATGTGCCAGTTGAGCACCTCGTGCAGCATCACCCTTGTAACCGCAAGGAAGTTGCCCACCAGGGCAAAGCTCAACGCCAGCCCCCGCACCGGCAACCAGTCCATGATGTGCCGCAACTGCTCGGCACGCACCTTCAGCGCCGGCTGCCTGCTGTGTTCACCACACAGCGCCAACAGTCGATAAGCCAGCGCAGCGCCAGGGCCCAGTACGAAATACCAGAAGATCACCGCGAAAAAGCCCTGGTACACCTGCCACAGCAAATTACCCTGCACCCGCACCAGCAGGGTGTGCGGTTCATCGGCCACCAGGCCCAGGTCGCGCTCGGCCACGTGCAGCGCCGCCTGATCGTCCCCCCGCCGCCAGGCGTCACGAAACGGCCCCAGCGATGCCTTGGCATCGCCGCGGCCCAGGCTGTAGATCAGCACCAGCAGGTGCACCGGCAACGCCAGCAAGCCATAGGCCACTGGCTCCAGCACATGCAGCAACAACACAAGCAACGCTACCGGTGCCAACACCAGGATGGCCAACGTCCACCATGGGTGCACCTTGCCGCTGCGCTCCAGACGCACCAATTCGCCAATAAAGAACCCGTCGCGCTGCACCTGATGACGCAGCGCCGAAAACTTCTCGACCCACAGCGCCAGCACCAACACCAGAAAACTCATGCCTTGTCCTCGTTGTGCTGCAGCGCCTGGCGGTAGCGCGGCCAGTCGAAGGCCGGGCCGGGGTCGGTCTTGCGCTGCGGGGCAATGTCGCTGTGGCCCTGAATGCGGTTCAGGTCGATGGCCGGCCAGGCACTGCGGATGTGCCGGGTGAGTTGCTCCAGCACCGCATACTGGGCATCGGTATAGGGCAGGTCGTCGGTGCCTTCCAGTTCGATGCCGATGGAAAAGTCGTTACAGCCTTCGCGCCCGTCAAAGCTCGACACACCCGCATGCCAGGCACGGTCATGCAACGACACGAACTGAGTCACCGCGCCGTCACGCTCGACGAACAGGTGCGCTGACACGGTCAGGTGGTTGATGCTGGCAAAATACGGATGTTCATCAGGGGCCAGGCGGTTCTGGAAGAATTGCTGCACCTTGCCCGTGCCGAAACAGGCCGGGGGCAGGCTGATGTTGTGAATCACCAGCAGGGAAATCGATTCGCCTTCGGGGCGCGCATTGAAGTTCGGCGAGGGGCAATGGGTGATTCCGATTCCGTGGAACCAGCCAGTGGCACGGTCCAATTGCATGGGGCAGATCCTGAAAAACGCCGTGAACATGCCCACAGTATGCCCTGCGGCCAACGCCGTGTGCATGTGAATGATTGTAATGCGTCAGCCTATTGCGCCTGCCCTTGCCGCAAGCTCTCAAGAACCGCCTCCAGCGCCCGTTCGAATAACAGGCGGTCATCCAGCACGCGCACTTCATGCCGCTGCAGTGCCTGGGCCAGGCTGGCGCTGCTCCACTCGCGCACTTTCATGCCGGTGCGGTTGGCGAACACCAGCCTATCGCTGCTTTCAATGCGCGCGACCAGCTTGCAGCGCAGTGGCTCATCCTCATCGAGAACCTCGACCCAGGTGCCGATACGCAAGCGTTGCGCCTGCCGCAGCGCTGCAGCCTGCCCATCGGCAGCGTCCAGGGGCACGCAGGCGGGCTCTTCGGCAATCGCCAGCACAATCTCTTCGGCCACCCGCACATCGCCCAAGAATTGACCTTCCCCTCCCGGCATTTCGTCTTTACCTGCGCAGGCGCGCAGGTGCAACTGTTCCAGTTGCAGGAAGAACTCGCGGGTCGCCACCGCGTCCAGGGCTACGCTGGCCAGGCCATCGCGCAGCGCCTTGAGCAGGGCTGGCACCTGCTGCAGCAAGGCTTGCGGCTCATGTGGCGGGGTAATGCTGGCCAGCAGCATGTCCATCGTCTGCAATGCGTCGCGCCAGGCCGCAGAGGCCTCGCCCTGTTTCAACCAAGCCAGCAGCAGTACCTGGCTCCAGGCCTGCACCAGCATTTGTACTACCACCTGCGGCAACACCCGGCCTCGCAGGCGCTGGTTGAGCACGTGCTGCACCTGCTGTCTGGCCTGCAGTGCCCGGGCACGGCCTTCTTCGGCGTCGCGAGTGCGTTGTTCGAGCACCTCGTTGCGTCGCCGTTCGTCCTGATTGAATGCGAGGAAGTCGTCGAGCAACTCGGCGAACAGGCTTGCATCGTCGGCAAAATCATTGAGCAGGCGCTGAACGACACGCTCTACCCGCAAATGCAAGCTGTCACGCCGGCCTTCGCTGCCGCACTCCCAGCCAATCGCGGCGCCGGCGATTTCGTTGAGCAGCCGACGCGCCGGGTGGTTACCTCGGCTGAACAGCCCCTTGTCCAGTAATGCCACCTTGAGCAGGGGAATATGAAGGCGCGTAATCAACGACCGCAGGCTGGCCGGCAGGTTGTCGTCGTTGTGGATGAACGCGAACAGCAGGCCAACCAGGTTGATCATGTCTTCGTCATCCACTTCAAGACGCCGACGCGTGCCGCTGCGCACACTCACCCGCAACAGCAGTTGCTCAAGCTGCTGGCCGAGCTCGAAGTCATCGGCCTCGTGGGTGGCGGGCACGTAGCGCTGCAAATGCGAAAGTAGCCGGAGCAGGTCGGCGGTACTGATCGGCTGGGCGGCAGCCACCGCGTGCAAGCGCGGCGCGAACTGCCCGCGCACCGGCGCTAGCAGTACCTGTAACGAGGCAAACAACGCCTGCCCTGCGGCATCCGCCCCCACGTCCTGGCCGAGATTCGCCGGTCCTGGGCGCGCACGCATGCGCCGGTCTTCGGCACGCCGGCGCGGCGCCGGTTGCAGTTCGGGCAGTACGCCGGCAGCGGCCAGCAACTGGTTGGCTTCGCCATAGATCACATCGACATCGCGCAGCACATAACGCTCGAACAGCTTCAGCAGCACCAGCTTGACCCGCAGGCCAACGCCCAGATTACGCCCGGCATCGAGGAAGTAACGACACAGCGCGGCTGGCCCCAACGGGTTGTGCTGCTCGTACAGGGGGCGGTCGAGCAGCGCCTGCAGGCGCAAACCCAGTTGCTGCAGGGCAATGCCATCGCGTGACAGCACCCGCGCCACCATGCCCTCGATGGCGGCGGCCCGCTCCATTTGAGCCTTGCTACGCGGGGGGCCCGGCTGGGCCAGGTTTGCCAGCAAGTCGACCTGGCCGGTTCGGAGGAAAGCATCCTGGAACGTATCCAGAAAACCACGCTCAATGCTCTTGCGCTTCAGGCGCAGGTCACGCATGGCCTCGAAGTACAGGTTCTGGTCACCGCGGTCCAAGGCCTTGTCGGCCATTTCGAAGAGCGTGTCATCGGCATTGTCGAACAGATCCTGCAGGCCCTGACGCAACTGCAACGCGGCCTTGTCGCGCACCTGCAGCAGCACGACCGGAAGGCAAGGCAGAGGCGTAAGCCCCCCTCGGTCGATGGCTGCCGCCAGGGGCACCACCTTGCCTTCCTTTTGCATCCTGGACTCCTTGCAGGGTGTCTTGCCCGAAAGGGCTGAAAATCGTCAAAGCCATGGCGCCAAATACCAGTCGCCATTATCGGTAAAAAACCGTATGCCTGCCAGCGCCGTTTCGCTGACTGGCTAATGACCCTGATCTGCTCGGATTACTCATGACGCCCGACCAAAGGTCAGCACCAAGTCGGCTGTACACACCGGCCCCCTGCCCTATAATCGCGGGCACCTAGCTTGTGGAGCCGACCATGCCGAACCTACGCCTTGCCGACCTGACCGCTGAAATTGAAGCCAACGTGCGCCGCGCGCTGTTGGAGGACATCGGCAGTGGCGATATCACCGCGCAACTGATCCCGGCCGAGCGCCTGGCCAAGGCGACCATCATCACCCGCGAAGACTGCGTGGTCGCCGGTACCGCCTGGGTCGATGCCGTGTTCCGCCAGCTTGACCCGCGCGTTGCAGTGCACTGGCAGGTGGCCGACGGTGAGCAGGCCACTGCCAATCAACCGTTGTTCCACCTGGAAGGCCCGGCCCGTTCGCTGCTGAGTGGTGAGCGCAGCGCACTGAACTTCCTGCAGATGCTTTCGGGGGTCGCCACCCGTGCGCGCTTCCTTGCCGACTTGGTAGCAGGCACCCAGGTGCGCCTGCTGGACACCCGCAAAACCCTGCCCGGCCTTCGCCTGGCGCAAAAGTACGCGGTTACCTGCGGTGGATGCGACAACCACCGCATAGGCCTGTACGACGCCTTCCTGATCAAGGAAAACCACATCGCCGCCAGCGGCGGCGTAGCCGAGGCCGTGGCCGCAGCGCACCGCATTGCGCCGGGCAAGCCGGTTGAAATCGAGGTCGAAAGCCTGGATGAACTGCGCCAGGCGCTGGCCGCTGGCGCGGACATCATCATGCTCGACGAGTTGAACCTGGACGAGATGCGCGAAGCCGTGCGCATTACCGCTGGCAAAGCCAAGCTTGAAGCCAGCGGCGGCGTAAACGAAACGACCTTGCGGGTAATTGCCGAGACAGGGGTGGACTACATCTCGATTGGCGCCATGACCAAGGATGTGAAAGCGGTGGACCTGTCGATGCGACTGAGCCTGTGAACTGATTGCAGGCAATAAAAAACCGGCGCTTGGCCGGTTTTTTATTGGGGGCGCTTTGCACCCCACTCACAGTCGCAACAGGCTGCATATCCTTGCAGGCGCAACCTTGTGCTGCGAATGAGCCGCAAAGCAGCCCCGGTTTTCAGATCAGAACGAGGCGTTGGCCAAACCGTCCAGGTAGCGCTCGACATCCAGCGCCGCCATGCAGCCCGCACCGGCCGAAGTGATGGCTTGGCGGTAAACGTGGTCAGCCACGTCGCCAGCGGCAAACACACCCTCGACGTTGGTCGCGGTGGCATTGCCTTCGCGGCCGCCGTTGACCACCAGGTAGCCGTCTTTCAAGGTCAGCTGGCCTTCGAACAGCGAAGTGTTCGGGGTGTGGCCAATGGCGATGAACACGCCGTCGACCTTGATTTCGTCGCTGCTGCCGTCGTTGTTCTTCAGACGCGCACCGGTTACGCCCATGTTGTCACCCAGCACTTCGTCCAGGGTGGCGTTGAGCTTGAGCTCGATCTTGCCTTCGGCCACACGGGCGTTCAGCTTGTCGACCAGGATCTTCTCGGCGCGGAAGGTTTCGCGACGGTGTACCAGGGTCACTTTGCTGGCGATGTTGGCCAGGTACAGTGCCTCTTCCACGGCAGTGTTACCACCACCGACCACGGCGACCGGCTTGTTGCGGTAGAAGAAACCGTCACAGGTGGCACAGGCCGAAACACCCTTGCCCATGAAGGTTTCTTCCGACGGCAGGCCCAGGTAGCGAGCGCTGGCGCCAGTGGCGATGATCAGCGCATCACAGGTGTACTTGCCGCTGTCACCCTGCAGGGTGAACGGCTTGTTGGCCAGGTCGACAGCGTTGATGTGGTCGAAGACGATTTCGGTTTCAAAACGCTCGGCGTGCTCTTGCATACGCTGCATCAGAGCCGGGCCGGTCAGGCCGTGGGGGTCGCCCGGCCAGTTGTCGACTTCGGTGGTGGTGGTCAGCTGGCCACCCGCCTGCATGCCGGTGATCAGCAGCGGCTTGAGGTTGGCACGGGCGGCATACACCGCAGCGCTGTAACCGGCAGGGCCGGAACCGAGAATGATGACGCGCGAATGACGTACTTCAGACATGTCGAACTCCTGTCGAGCGGGCCGCAGGGCCGGCATCGGTGTACCGGCTGCGCCAGCCAAGAAATTAAAAAGGACCCACGCAGCACTTGGGGAAGGCTAAAACGCGCAGGCCCGCAAAGCGAAAAGTTGAGCGCACTGTAGCGAGGTCGCAAAGATTAAGGAAATATCCTTAGACAATCCACCTCATAGGCATCGCCTATGCTGCGATTTCATCGATAAACACGCGCTGCGCGCTTTTGTTACATCCCGTTTCCCGCCCACTGCGTGCCTTTCGTCGGCGCGGCAAACTCGGTAAGGTCAGCGCGTTTTCCTTCTCTGCGGAGTATCTAGATGCAAGCCCCTGTCCTCTCTGGCCCCCAATACTTGCGCGAAGGCCTGAAACTGGTGCTGAGCCCCAACCTGCGGTTGTTCGTGCTGCTGCCTCTGGCGGTCAACCTGTTGCTGTTCGGTGGCCTGATCTACTTCGCCGGCCACCAGTTCGGCCTGTGGCTCGATGCCCTGATGCCCACGCTGCCTGACTGGCTTAGCTTCCTCAGCTACATCCTCTGGCCGCTGTTCGTTGCCTTGCTGGTGCTGATGGTGTTCTTCACCTTCACCTTGGTGGCCAATATCATTGCCGCGCCGTTCAACGGCTTTCTGGCGGAAAAGGTCGAGGTGGTAGTGCGTGGCGAAGACACCTTCCCAGCCTTCAGCTGGGGCGAGCTGGCAGCCATGGTACCGCGCACCTTCAGCCGCGAAATGCGCAAGCTGGGCTACTTCCTGCCACGCGCCATCGGCCTGTTCGTCCTGTCGCTGATCCCGGTGGTCAACGTGGTGGCTGCGCCGCTGTGGCTGATCTTCGGCGTGTGGATGATGGCCATCCAGTACATCGACTACCCGGCGGACAACAACAAGATGACCTGGCAGGACATGCTCGCCTGGCTGCGCCAGAAGCGCTGGCAGAGCCTGGGCTTTGGCGGCATCACCTACCTGGCGCTGATGATTCCGGGGGTGAACGTGCTGATGATGCCGGCGGCGGTGGCCGGGGCTACGCTGTTCTGGGTGCGGGAGCGGAGCTGAAGGAGCGTGGGGCTGCAGGGCAGCCCCTTTTTGCAGATTGTTTTTTTAGAAGTCGGAGAAACTGTAGGGTTCGAGGGTGGCAATCTGAGAAAGCAGTATTAGATGCTCCACTGCCTTAACCTTCTCGAGGTTAGCAAGGTCGCTTGACCCGCCGAACGCCAAGGCTGGAACGAACCCATACATTTCATCATGCTTTAGCATACCCAGTTTTTTCTTTGCTGGCTCGAACATGCCATCAAAGTCAACAGACGCCTTCTCTTTGCCAAGGAAGAAACCTTGCACTTCCCTGTCCATATCCGCCGCCGTCAACTCATATTCACTGCCCCTGTATCGTGAAATATGAGCCAAAATCTTTACTGAGAAACCCGTTTGCTCTCCAAAAAGATACAGGTCACCAAATGCGCCGCGAGCGATAAGGTGGTATCTATCTCGCTTCTCCAATATTGTGCCTTCGATAAGCGAGGCAGTTACCCCTTCATATTCCTGGGGATTGACAGTCCAAAATATCCCGTCACCATACCCGCACCAACCGTGCTCACTCCAATACTCTAACAATTTGTTCGGCAAGATGCCTCTGTACCGATCCAGACTTGAGGGAGGAACCTCCTGTCGAAAAAACGGCTCACCAACTTGTTCTACAAACAGGAAAAAAACCTCATCCACGGCGAAACCCTCAAGCGACTAGTATTCATGGATTATGCAAAGCTGCGAGAGATGACAGGGTTTTCCTTTGCCTGCTTCACCGAGAGCTTTCTAGCTTCAATGGCATTCATAGTTCTCATAAGATCTCTCAGAATTCTCTCCTGCAGCTTAGAAGTTCAGCTGTTCAGTTGTTACCGTGGGTAAGGCTGGAGATTTTTATCGTTCTTTAGATCGAGCGCCGCGCAGGCGAAACTCGATCCCATGGCCATTACAAATTATCAAAGACTCAACCGACTGGAAAACTGTTCCGCCACATCCATCACCCGGGCGATTTCCTCGGTGGCGGTGCTGGTTGACTGCGGCATTAATCTGGCTGCTCGGAGAAGGCGTAAGGTTGAAGATCTGTCAATTGCGCCAGAAAGATCAAGTGTTCAACAGCACTGACTTTTCTAAGATGTTGCAGGGAGTCTGCCCCGCCCAGCATGAGCGCGGGGAAAAAGCCGTACATCTCGTCATGTTTAAGCCTACCCAGTTTTTCCTTGGCGGGATTGAAGAGACCATTGAAATCCATTGACTCCACTTCTCTTGACAAAATAAAGCCTTGAAGCTCAGTATTTAGTTGTTCCTTTGTGAATTCAGTTCGATAAAATATGTACTGAGCCCCAACGCTTGTTATCTCCAATGAAAATCCAGTTTTCTCTCCCCAAAGATACAAGTCTCCGAAGGCACTTCTTGCAACCAAATGATAGTTGTCGTGCGAAGCAAGTGCCGTGCCTGCAATCCAGCAGGAAACTACGGCGTCATATTCTTGCGGATTGACTAGCCAGAATATGCCCTCACCGTACCCCCCCCATCCATGCTCGGACCAATATTCCAAAAGCTTGGGAGGAAGCTTGTCTGTGTATCTTTCGATTGTGGAGCCAGGTACTTCCCGACGGTCAATCGGCGGACCAAAACTCTCAATCAAACTGGCAAATACTTTATCCATTTCAACCTTCTCACCTTAGCACTTATGTAATTTGACATTCATGCGGATTGAGCCTCTGGACTCCAGGGGTACCGTTTCGGCCGCTTTCTTTAAGTTAGGTATCCTGGTTTTCCATTGGGCGCCTATCACTGAGTTTACCTGGCGGTCCCCAAAGTCCGATATGACGTCTCTACCTCCGGCGACGAGATCCGGATTGTGCAGTGCTGCTGTAATTGACATCCGGTTTCTGGCTTTTTCTATTGCAACCCGTTGCGCTTCAAATGGGCCCATGGTTTTCCTGAGCTCTTTTTCAATTTTTTCCTTGATAAATTCTTGCTCCTTTTTTCTCGCTCTCTGGGCGAGCCCTTTATTGCGCTGATTTGGGTTTTCAACTTTTTCCAAAAATTCTTCAACGGTCATCCAGTTGAGCCCGTCTTCCTGGCCATTCAACTGTCGTTTGAATTCGCCTACTTTGTATTCCGGTACTTTATCAGCTTTGAAACATTCAACGTTATGCAATGCCATCGTGCCCGGATGGGGCTTCGCTGGTGCTTTCCTGGGCTGATTCGGGCTAACGGGCTGCGGATCATCCATCGCCCCCTTGCGCCGCTCCGGCACCTGCAGATCCGGCCGTTTCTTCAACCCCTCTTCATGCTGGAGCATCCATTGCCCCAGCCGCGCGCCTTTGCGGCTGGCCGCCATTTCCTGGGCCAGCACCCGGGCATCGCCGCGCCCGCGGGTGAGGTACGACACGATCGCCCCCAACAACAGCACCACGACTTCCACATGGCCTTGGGCAATCTGATGCGTGGCCCGGGATATCGCATACGGATCGTCCCGGCAGAACGGGCCGGTGCCTTCATTGCCGCAGGTGCCTTCCCAGGCGAAGCGGATGCCATCGACGTAGTACTCACCGATCCGCGGCAAGCCCTCGATGAAGAACTCGGCAATGGAAGCCAGCCCCAGCGCGCCAAGGATCCAGCCGCTGACCTTGAGGCCCATGACCGCGCCTGCGCCAGCGAACGGTATGGTTCCGGCGCCGCCGGCGAATGCGCCTACCCCCGCGCCAAGCAGGCCGCCGGTAACGGTGCTGCCGATGACGATCATCGCCATCTGCTGCACGACCCTCAGCAGTTCGTCGACGATGCTGTTGATGCCGAGGTCGGCGAAGCGCTGGCGTAGCATGTGCTCCGCCTGCCATTCGGCGTGGTAGAAGGCTGTGCGGACTGCTTCAATCCGGCGCAGGTTGAGGCCCAGTGAGGCGACCTCTTCATTGAGGCTGGTGCGGAACTGGCCACCGCTTGGGTAGCCCACCATGGCGATGACACGTGACTCGATCTCGTGCCACGAGGGCACGAGGTAATCCAGGTACATGAGGTGTCTCCCTGACAACGTGTGCAGGGGGAAATCCCATCATGGATTCGGATCGGAGGTTTCTGAGTCAGTTGTAGGAAAATGCGACTTCGTTTCCGGCATGCTCGGCGAAGTTCAGCTGTTCAGTTGTTGCTGTGGGTAAGGCTGGAAATTTTTATCGTTCTTGAGATCGAGCGCCGCGCAGGCGAAGCTCGATCCCATGGCCATTACAAACCCCAAGCCATATCAAAGACTCAGCCGGCTGGAAAACTGCCCCACTACGTCCACTACCCGCTTCGCCCCGTCCTGTATCTCAACAATCACGCTGCCCGTCTCATCCGCCAGCGCCAGCCCCTGTTCGGCCTGGCGCTTGCTGGTGTCGATGATCGCCACCGCCGCCTGCGCCAGTTGTTCGTTCTGCTGTACCACCCGGGCGATTTCTTCGGTGGCGGTGCTGGTGCGGGAGGCCAGTTGGCGCACTTCGTCGGCAACGACGGCAAAGCCCCGCCCTTGCTCCCCCGCGCGGGCAGCTTCGATGGCCGCGTTAAGGGCCAGCAGGTTGGTCTGCCCGGCAATGTCGCTGATGGTCTTGATGATCGAACCGATCACCCGCGACTGGGTATCCAGTGCCTGGATGCCGTCGGCCGCCTCTTGCATCGAAGCCTCCAGGCCACGCATCACAGTGACAGTCTGGGTGACCACTTCGGTGGCCTTGCGAGCACTGACATCGGTACCCAGCGAGGTGTTGTAGGCGACATCTGCCGCCTCAGCCACTGCCAGTTCCTGATTGACCTGATCGGTGATCACGGTGGCGAACTTGACCACCTTGTACAGCACATCGTGGGCATCGAAGATCGGGTTGTACGAGGCCTCCAGCCAGATCACCCGGCCATGGGCATCGATGCGCTTGAAGCGCTCGGCAACATATTCGCCACGCCGCAGCCTGTCCCAGAACGCTTGGTAGCCAGCCGAGTTGACCTCCTGCGGTTCGCAGAACATGCGGTGGTGCTTACCGCGAATCTGCTCCAGGCGATAGCCGACGGTGGCCAGGAAACGCTCGTTGGCAGTGAGAATGATGCCGTCGAGGTCGAACTCGATCACCGCAGTAGAGCGCATCAGTGCCTTGATCAGGCTTTCGTGCTCGCGTGAGGTCTCGATGGTTCGGGTGAGGTCGCTGGAATGCAGGGTGAAGTACTTGATGCGCCCCTCGCTGTTCTTCACCGGCTGCAGGATCGAGCGCAGCCAGGCTTCCTGACCATTGCCGCGCAGAAGACGGAACGCACCGTTCAGGTGTTCGCCACGGCTGATCGCGCTTTTCATGCGCTGGTAGAAGTCCAGCGACTTTACGTGGGCAGGGACGATGTCCTCGATATTGCGTCCAAGCAATTGTTCGGCACGGTAGAGCATCTCGCTCTCGAAATTGCCGTTGACCATCTCGATCCGTCCCTGAGGGTCGAGCTGCAGCACCAGCATCTCGCTGTCGAGACTACTCTTGACCTGTTCGATGGACATCAGGTCTTCGCGCAGTTGCCGGATTTCTTGCTTGAGCTTGTTGTTGAACATCACCGCTCTCCTGGAGCGCATCACGTAGTCGAATGCAACTTCATCGGCTGCCAGCGACACCTTCTTGAGTGCTGTGCGAGGAAATATTCGTAGAGGCAAAAGTGCCGGCGATCAGGCGTCATCTTTACGTCACAAGGCGGTCACATTAGCGCAACCCGGCAGGCGGAAACTTTTTGTCATGAATACACCCGCCCTACGCATCACCCTGGTCAGCGAAACCTTCCCACCCGAGATCAACGGCGTGGCCAACACCCTTGGTCGCCTTAGTGAAGGGTTGCGCCAGCGCGGCCATGAGGTCGAGGTGGTGCGCCCGCGCCAGGCGGGCGAAGGGCACACGCACAGCGATCCGCACCTGATGCTGTGCCGTGGCTGGGCGTTGCCTGGCTACCCGGGTTTGCAGTGGGGCGAGGTGTCGATGCACAAGCTGTTGCGTCGCTGGCGCCGGCAGCGCCCGGATGTGCTGTACATCGCCACCGAGGGGCCGCTGGGGCTCAGCGCCCTGCGCGCGGCGCGGCGCCTTGGGGTGGCGGTGATCAGTGGCTTCCACACCAACTTCCCGCAGTATTCCGGCCAGTACGGCCTTGGCCTGCTGGCGCGCCTGCTCACCCACTACCTGCGCTGGTTCCATCGGCGCACGGCAGTCACCTTGGTGCCAAGTGCCAGCCAGCGCCTGGAGCTGGAGCGTCGCGGTTTCGAACGCCTGGAGCTGCTGGCCCGAGGAGTCGATGCGTGCCTGTTCAATCCGGCCCGACGCAGCCAGGCCTTGCGCGAAAGCTGGGGGCTAGGCCCGGAGGATATCGCCGTACTGCATGTTGGGCGGCTGGCGGCGGAAAAGAACCTTTGCTTGCTACGGCCTTGCCTTGAGGCGTTACGGAAGACGTATCCACAGAAGCGCCTGCGCCTGATCATGGTCGGCGACGGGCCTCAGCGCGCCAGTCTTGAACACCAGGTTGCAGACGCCGTGTTTTGCGGGGTCCAGCGCGGTGAACGACTGGCCGAGCACTATGCCAGCGGCGACCTGTTCCTGTTCCCGAGCCTGACCGAGACCTTTGGCAATGTAGTGCTCGAAGCCATGGCCTCAGGGTTGGCGGTGGTTGCTTATGACCAGGCAGCCGCAGCGCAGCATATTCGCCATGGCCACAATGGCGCGCTGGCCATGCCAGGGGACCAGGCGGCGTTTGTCGATGCAGCGTGCTGGTTGCTGGAAGAAGTGGAGACGTTGCGCAGGGTGCGCCTGAATGCGCGACAGCATGCCAGCCGCCAGGGCTGGCCTGCGATTGTCGAGCAGTTCGAGGGGTATCTGAACAGCGCCTGCCGGCAACCTGGTGCTGCGGCTGGGCGTTCTGCGCAATTTTTGCAGCGCCTGTGAGATCGAGCGCCGCCCGCGCGGCGCTCGATCTCACAGGCGCTGCAAAAACATCGCGACAGGCACCCTTCAGGCCAGGGCTTTCTCGATGGCCTGCACCACCGCTGGGTCATCCGGCGCAGTGCGCGGCGAGAAACGCGCCAGCACACGGCCATCCTTGCCCACCAGAAACTTCTCGAAATTCCAGGTAATGTCACCGGGGAACTCGGCCCCCTCACCTGCCAGCAGGCGGTACAACGAATGGCGCTGCGGCCCGTTGACCTCCAGCTTGCCCCCCAGCGGGAAACTCACCCCGTAGTTGAGGCTGCAGAAGTCCTGGATTTCCTTTTCGGTGCCCGGCTCCTGCCCGGCAAACTGGTTGCACGGCAGGCCAAGCACATTGAAGCCCTTGTCCTTGTAGATCTGGTAGAGGTTTTCCAGAGCCTTGTATTGCGGCGTCAGGCCACATTTGGAGGCAACGTTGACCACTAGCACCACTTGGCCCTTGAAGGGTGCGAGGGGCAGCTCTCCGCCGTTCAGCGCTTCCAGTTTCAGGTCGTGAAATGCACTCATGTTGAAATCCCCTCTCAGGTTCCCGGTTGCCGTGCAGGCGAATTTCGCCCACTAAAAAGGCGCTCGTCCAAACCGTTCACCTCCCGTAGGAAGGCAAATCGGCTTGCCCGAGCGCCTGGCGACTTTCTGAGCTTAGCGCAGAAAATCAGTGGTGATGGCCACCTTCACCGTGGATGTGACGGTGAGCGATTTCTTCGTCGCTGGCGTCACGCACGTTCACAACCTTGACCTGGAAGGTCAGGCGCTGACCGGCCAGCGGGTGGTTGCCATCAACGGTAACGTCGTCGCCGTCGATGTCGCGGATGGTGACGATCTGCATCTGGCCGTCCGGTGCCGAAGCGTGGAACTGCATGCCCACTTCCAGCTCGTCGACACCTTCGAACAGGCTACGGTTCAGGGTGCTGACCAGTTCGGCCAGGTACTCGCCGTAGGCCTCTTCAGGTTCGATGGAAACGTTCAGCTCGTCACCAGCCTGCTTGCCTTCCAGGGCTTTTTCCAGGCCCGGGATGATGTTGCCGGCACCGTGCAGGTAAACCAGCGGCGCGCCACCGGCGGAGCTGTCGATGGTCTCCCCGGCGTCGTTGGTCAGGGTATAGTCGATGGAGACAGCCTTGTTGGCGGCGATCAGCATGGGGCAAGACCTTTTGCAAAAGAATGTAGAGCGCACAAGTGTAACCAAGCCATCGCCCGATTGCGAACGAACTGCAGACGAGCAACGGCCCACCAGTCGGATCGATGGCTTTCATCAAGACGCAGAAGGCCACTGGGTGGTGCAACTTTCGTGCGGCCATACCCAGCACCTTCGCCACCAGCCGCCGTGGCAGGCACGCCCTTGGGTGCTCGACCCGGCACAACGTGCGCAACACATCGGCCAGCCTTTCGCTTGCGGCTGGTGCGCACAAGGGGCCGATAGCGCTACCCTTGACCGTTAATTTCTTGCACCGCTTATTTCGAGAAGCACGCATGCAGACATTTTTCATTGCGCCGACCGACTTCGGTGTCGGCCTGACTTCAATCAGCCTGGGCCTGGTGCGCACCCTGGAGCGTGCCGGCCTGAAGGTCGGCTTCTTCAAGCCTATCGCTCAGCCCCACCCGGGTGACACCGGCCCCGAGCGCTCCACCGAACTGGTTGCCCGCACCCACGGCATCAAGCCACCGGTCCCACTGAGCCTGGCCCACGTCGAGCGCATGCTCGGCGATGGCCAACTGGACGAGTTGCTTGAAGAAATCATCCGCCTCTACCAGCAAGCCTGCGTCGGCAACGACGTGGTCGTGGTCGAGGGAATGGTGCCCACACGCCACGCCAGCTATGCAGCGCGGGTCAACCTGCACCTGGCCAAGAGCCTGGATGCCGAGGTGATCCTGGTATCGGCCCCGGAAAACGAAGTGCTCAGCGAGCTGTCTGGGCGGGTCGAACTGCAGGCCCAACTGTTCGGCGGCCCACGCGACCCGAAAGTGCTCGGGGTCATCCTCAACAAGGTACGTACCGACGAGAGCATGGCGGACTTCGCTACCCGCCTGCGCGAGCACTCGCCATTGCTGCGCGGTAATGACTTCCGCCTGCTTGGCTGCATACCCTACCAACCCGAGCTGAACGCACCGCGAACCCGCGATGTGGCCGAGCTGCTTGGCGCCCAGGTGCTCAATGCCGGCGACTACGAGCAGCGGCGCATGAGCAAGATCATCATCTGTGCACGCACGGTGGCCAACACGGTCCCGCTACTGACCTCGGGTACCCTGGTGGTAACCCCGGGCGACCGCGACGACATCATCCTCGCTGTCAGCCTGGCAGCGATCAATGGCGTGCCACTGGCCGGTTTGCTGCTGACCAGCGACAGCAAGCCTGACGAGCGTATCCTTGGCCTGTGCCGCGGTGCACTGCAGGCCGGCCTGCCGATCCTATCGGTCAGCACCGGCTCGTACGACACCGCCAACCAGCTCAACTCGCTGAACCGCGAAATCCCGGTGGACGACCGCGAGCGTGCCGAGTTCATCACTGACTTCGTCGCCAGCCACCTCGACGCGGCCTGGCTGCACCAACGCTGCGGCACGCCGCGTGAACTGCGCCTGTCGCCGGCGGTGTTCCGCTACCAGCTGATCCAGCGTGCGCAGCAAGCCAACAAACGCATCGTCCTGCCAGAAGGCGCCGAGCCACTGCTGGTGCAGGCTGCAGCCATCTGCCAGGCCCGCGGCATCGCCCGCTGCGTGCTGCTGGCCAAACCCGAAGACGTCGACGCCGTGGCCCGCGCCCAGGGCATCACGTTACCGCCGGGGCTGGAGATTCTCGACCCCGAACTGATTCGCGGGCGCTACGTGGAACCCATGGTCGAGCTGCGCAAAAGCAAGAACCTCAACGCGCCGATGGCCGAGCAGCAACTGGAAGACCCCGTGGTGATCGGCACCATGATGCTGGCCCTGGACGAAGTGGACGGCCTGGTCTCGGGCCTGGTGCACTCCACGGCCAACACCATCCGCCCGGCCCTGCAACTGATCAAGACCGCACCCGGCTCGAGCCTGGTATCTTCAGTGTTCTTCATGCTGTTCCCCGAGCAGGTGCTGGTGTACGGCGACTGCGTGATGAACCCGCACCCAAGCGCTGCCGAGCTGGCGGAGATTGCCCAACAGAGTGCTGCCTCGGCGCAGGCCTTCGGCATCGCGCCACGGGTGGCGATGATCAGTTATTCAAGCGATTCGGCCAGCGATGAAGAAGTCGAGAAAGTGCGCGAAGCGACACGCCTGGCACAGGACGCGGCGCAGGAGCTACTGATCGATGGGCCGTTGCAGTATGACGCAGCGGCCAACCCGGCGATCGCTCGAGAGCTGGCGCCGGCTAGCCCGGTGGCCGGGCGCGCCACGGTGTTCGTGTTCCCCGATTTGAATACCGGCAATACCACGCACAAGGCGGTACAGCGCAGTGCCGACGGGGTCAGCCTGGGGCCGATGCTGCAGGGTTTGCGCAAGCCGGTGAACGACTTGCCGCGAGGGGCGCAGGTTGACGACATCGTGCATACCATTGCCCTGACGGCGATTCAGGCCAGCGTGGCGCGCTAAAAGCAGAGGCTTCTTTGCAAGCCTTGTGGGAGCGGGACTACCCGCCCCCACAGCGCCGCAAAGCGGCCCTTAAGGTCGATCAGGGATACTGCTGAACCTGACCTTGCTGCTCATACTGCTGACCCGGAATCGGCTTCAGGTTCACTTCCACACGGCGGTTCTGCGCACGACCATTGGCGTCAGCGTTGCTGGCGATCGGCTGGTCCGGGCCCATGCCACGTACAGAGATACGCGAAGCGTCCACACCCTGCGAAGTCAGGTAGGTGCTGACCGCCTGCGCACGGCGCTGGGACAGGTCCATGTTGTGCTGGCGGCTGCCCGTGCTGTCGGTGAAGCCGACCACTTCGATGGTGTTCTGGTTGAACTGCTTGAACGAGCCAGCCAGGTTGTTCAGCGGCGAGTAGAAGCTTGGGGCGATGTTGGCCGAGTCGGTGGCGAAGGTGATGTTGCCCGGCATGATCAGCTTGATCTGGTCACCCTGACGCTGCACTTCCACACCCGTGTTGGCCATCTGCGCGCGCAGCTCGGCTTCCTGCTTGTCGGCGTAGTAGCCATAACCGGCTGCAGCAGCACCCACTGCGGCAGCACCGATCAGTGCACCCTTGCCACGGTTGTTGTGGTCGATCGCAGCACCGGCGATGGCACCGGCCAGCGCCCCCAGGCCGCCGTACTTGGCGGTCTTGCTCATCCCTGTGGAGCCCTGCGCCTGACCCTGGTTGTCGTAAGGATTCTGGCCGGCGCAGCCGGTCATCAGTGCTGCGGCGGTTGCGACGATAATCAGACGACGCATGGTGAACATGGACAAGCTCCTACTGAAATTCATAAATGCGGCAGATCTCGAATGGATCTATGCCAGCCTTGGATTGCATCGGCAACGAAAAATTCCATGAAAGTGCCTTCATGTGCCATCAGGCACGCACGAACGGGTTTTCGCGCATCTCGTCGCCCAGACGGGTGTCGGGCCCGTGGCCGGTAACCACGATGGCCTCTTCGTCCAGCCGGTACAGCCGCTCCTTGATGGAGCGCACGATTGCCCGCTGGTCGCCCCCCCACAAATCAGTGCGGCCAATACCCCGACGGAACAGGGTGTCACCGGCAATCAACAATTTGGCATCGGCAAACCAGAAGCTCATCGAGCCCGGGGTATGGCCAGGCGTATGCAGCGCCACACCGCAGCCGCAGGCGAGTTCTTCGTCATCGCCCAACCAGCGGTCCGGTGCCGGTACCGGGGTGTAAGGTACACCGAACGTCTGGCACTGCATCTCGAGGTTGTCCCACAGCACCTGGTCGTCCTTGTGCAGGTGCAACGTGGCCCCCGTCAGTTCCTTGAGCTTGCCTGACGCGAGAAAGTGGTCGAAGTGCGCATGGGTGTGGATGATGCTCACCAGCGTCAGGCCGTGGACCTGCAGGCGAGCAAGGATCTTGTCCACATCACCACCCGGGTCGACGACTATGGCTTTCTTGGTCAGAGGGTCGCCGATCAGCGTGCAGTTGCACTGCAAGGGGCCGACGGGGAAGGTTTCGCGGATGAGAGCTGACGATGGGATATGCATTGTGAATACGGGAACCGGTTAATCGAATAGGGTTTGCACACGCGCCAGTGCATCCAGGATGACAACTTCAGGCACCGACTCTATGCGCTTGGCAAATCGTGCTTCAAGGTCGACTGTGCGCACCTGGTTGCAAAGCATCACCCCCTGCGTCTGCGTGCCCGTACCGCTGAGCGTGACAGCGAAACCCGCATGCCTCGCGAAATCCCCACCTTGAGTGATCGGGATGATTACAGCCAGGCCTGAAGCATTGAACGCAGCCGGAGTAAGTACCAGTGCAGGTCGGCCGGAGCCCTGCTGTTCCCGGCCGACTGTTGGGTCCAGGTTGACGCGAACAATATCACCCCTGGCGAATTTCAACCGTTTCACACTTCACGCCCCACTGGGCGCATGGCATTCCAGTCGGCCATGTCCTCTGGCTCCGGTGCACTCAGGTCACATTGGGCCATCAGTTCCTCAAGCGTGTACTTGGGTTTCGACCTGACGGGTTTGAGCACCATCGTCTCACCCGTTGTGTCAAGGCTCAGGGTGGAGCCGACACCGAGACGCATCTGCTTGAGTACTGCGGCGGGCAGGCGGATCGCGGCGCTGTTACCCCACTGTTGAATCTTGATCTGCATGAGTATCTCCCAAGGTAGATACATAGTAGAAACCCACCAAATGATTGCAAGCGAAATGTAGAAACGTCGTATCTACACTGTCATCTGCCCTGACCGGACAAAAGCCCTGCAATCTCAAGAAGGAAATGCCCTACATCACCTTGGGAAGCCACTCTCCAACTGCAAAAATTTCAAACGTAGATTCAGCCGGACCTCAAGGCAAAAACAACCTGAACAACCCACCCCCAAGCGCCCCGCCGTTGGAGATCTCGATCCGCCCGCGCACCCCGCCGCTTTCATGCAACGCGGCGATCCGCGCCGCAAAATACAGCCCAAGGCCGGTACTGCCGCTGGTCGAGTCGATGCCTTGGATATACTCCTCCTGGCGCTCGAGCATGTGCTTTGGATAACCCGGGCCGTCATCGTTGACGCAAATGGCCAACTGGTTATCGGCCTCTTCGATGGTGATCAGCAAGGCGTGCCCGGCAAAGCGGGTGGCGTTGGTGATGACGTTGGAGATCACCGAGGCCACCAGTTCGCGGTCGAAGAAACCCAGCGGGTTATCGGTGTCGATACGCCAGGTGGCGAGAATGTCGTTGTGCTTGAGCACTTCCTCGTGCGCCGCCAGCTGGGCTTCGATGAAATCATCCAGCTCATGGTAGTCCGGGCATACCGGCAACTGGTTCACACCCAGTTTGTACAAGCCCAGCAACTGCACGAGCATGCCGTTGAGGTGACGAAATTCATGCTCCATGATCCCCTGTTCGGCACCGCCACGCAGTTCCTCTGGCAAGCGCTCAACCCACTGGCTGTGGGACTGGATCAGCGCCGACAACGAACTTTTGAGGTCGTGCACGGTGGAGGCGATCACCGTGGAAAAATCCAGCCCCTGATTGTCTTGATTCATGCGCCGAACACTCGGATGTGCAGTTTGCGGTAACGGTCATAGCGATTATCGCTGGCAGGGATACCGGCCACGCTGGTCAAGGCATCGCGGCACTCCTGCATGATCGCAGGCTGAGGGTTGTCACCGCCAATGCGCAGCAGCGCCTGGGCGGTGTTGAGGGCGATGCTGATGTTCTTCGGCTGTAAACCCAATGCCTTTCGGAACAGCTGCAATGCCTCGCCAAGCTGCCCTCCCTGGTAACTGCGCACACCCTGACGATTGAGGGTGACCGCTTCGGTAATGGCGTTGAGCACGCTGGGGTCATCCGTCAGCTTGCCCACTTTCTCCATGACCTTGGGGTCATCGCCATAACTTTCCACACAGTTCTTCAGCACGCCGATGGCGGCGGCTTCCTGCCCCATCGCCTGCAGTTGCGCAGCGACAGTAAGGGCCGAATCGACCGAGAAGAACTGGTTCATCTTGTCCAGGCGCTGAATCGCCTGTTCTGTCAGCTTGCCGGCCGTTTCCGGGTCGCCGGCCTGCTGCAGGCTGGCAGCCTTCATCATCCGCGCACGCACCTGCAGGCCTTGGTCCTCAGGGTTCTCCTTGGCCACTTCACTGAGCGTGGTGTTGATCTCGACCCGGGTACGGGCGTCCAGGCCGAAGCCTGCATTCTTGCTCATCAACGCCTGCACCAGGCCAAGGTTGTTTTCGGCATCCTTGTAACGCGAACTCTGCCCCTGGTTCACCGCATGACGGAACGCTTTCGATGCGCTCTCGAAGTCTTCGTTCTCCAGCGCCAGCTTGCCCAGCGTCGATTGCCGACGCACCGACAATGGCGACAAGCGTACGGCTTCTTCAAGCAAATTCTGCGCGCGCCGGGTATCGCCCTGAGCCACCAGCACCTCGGCCATGCCATCGTAAAGGCCTGGCATGATCGGGAACGCCTTGAGCGCCTGCTCGTATACACCCTGGGCCTGGGCATTCTGACCACGCTTGTGCATCAGTGCGCCCAATGCAGCGTACACCCACGGCTGCGGGCGGCTGGCCAGGATGGCCTTGAGGAATTTTTCCAGTTCCTCGAAACGGTTGAGGTTGCGCAGGGCATCGGCCCGGTAGCGCAAGCACAATGGCGCCAGGCGCGGATCCTTCTTGCACAGCTCGGCGCAGGCCGCCAGTACTTCGGCCGGACGGTTGCGGTCCAGCGCCTGCAGGATCGGTTTTAGCAGCGTCTTGCGCTGGAACAGTTTCTCGACGCGCTGGGCCAGGCCAACCCGGTTGAACGGTTTGGTCAGGTAGGCATCGGGCTCGTGCTCGATGGCGCTGAGAACAATCGCCTGACTGCTCTCGGCGGTGACCATGATGAACACGCACTCATGGCTGATGTGCTTGTCGATGATCAGGTCTTCAAGCACCTGTTGCCCGTTCTTCTTGCCATCGCCCAGGTGGAAGTCCTGCAGGATGAAGTCATAGCGCTTCTGCGCGCACATGCGCAGCGCCTGCTCGCCGCTGTCAGCGGTGTCCACGTCGCGCACGCCCAACTCGCGCAGCATGGAACGGGTCGACGTACGAAAGTCGGTAAAGTCGTCGACGATCAGAAAGCTCTTTTGCCCGTACTGCAGCATCAACACGACCTGCCTTGGAATGATTGAAAAATCGCGCGAGGCGATGCCACCGATAGCTGTATCGGCAGCTGGTCGGGAAAGATGAGGGTAGAGCATTGCCGGCCACGAACCATGGCGTCAGGCCATCACTTTAACGAGCAATGACCTACAGGGCCAGTATCACGCCAGCAACCCCAGGGATTTGGCCTTGGCCACCGCCTGGGTGCGCCGCTCCACGCCCAACTTGCTGTTGATGTGGCTGGCGTGGGTCTTCACCGTGTGCAGGGAAATGAACAGCCGCTCGCTGATCTGCTGATTGGAACAGCCCTGGGCAATCAGTTCGAGCACGGCCAACTCGCGACCACTCAGCGCTTCGCCATTGCCCGTACTGGCGATTGGCACTGGCGGCAGCTGCTTGAGCAGTTCAGCCTGAACCGGGCAAGTGGCACCTGCCTGCAGTTGTTCATGAAGCCATTGCGGGTGCTTTTCCAGAAGTGGCTGCATCGGCTGTATCACGCCGCCGTGAGCCGCCTCCAGCAAGCCGGGCAACAACTGCGCGGCCTGCCCTTCCTTGCCTTCGTCCAGCAACAGGGAAAGCCATTGGCACAGAGCGCTGACGGCGAGCATCATGCCGCCACTGGCCCGGCCGCGCTCTACCAGGCAGGCCAGGCGTTGCACGGCATCGTCACTACGCAACTGGATGCGATCGAGCAATGCCTGCTGCAGCGCAATGTGCAACGGCAGCAGCGGATGGAATTCCGGTGGCATCGCCGGCTGCTCGCCGCCATAGGTCTGACCCAGGCGCTGCAGCCAGGACTCCGCGAGGTCGATCCGCCCCTGGGCCAGCCACAGTTCGCATTTGACCAGGGTAATCATGGCCAGGTAGTAGACCGGGGGCACATCCCAGATATGCATCAAGCGTTCGGCCTCGGCCAGTTCGGCAAAGGCCTCGGCAAAGTGACCCTCCCGGCCATCGAGCGTGGCAATCACGCAATGGCCGATGAGCACGCTGATGTCCCGGCACGCTCGCGCCTCGCCCAGCCCCGCGCGCAAACGCGCCCGGCCCTGAGCCGGCTGCAGGCGCGAGACCAGCAGGTAACCTTCGTAAAGCGTCAGCCGCGCACGCACGGCATACAGCCGCTGCGCCGAAAGCCCTTGCAGACGTTGCAACCCTTGTCGCACTTCGTCCAGTGCGCGCAGCACCTCGCCACGGGCATGCAGCACCCGCGCCCGGTCGTAATGAGCCAGCGCCTCGAACAAGGGGTTGCCAACCCGTTGGGCCAGCTCCAGGGCTTCACGGTTCCAGCCCCGGGCACGCCAGAAGTCACCATCGGCAATGGCCAGGTTGGACAGCGTCGACAAGCACACCAGGCGTTGGCCATAGCGCTTGCTCGGCAGGCTCTGTAGTGCTTCGCCGCAATAGGCCAGGGTGCGCTCGCGGTCGCCACGGCCGCGGGCAATGACCCCACTGAGTGCCAACCATTGGGCCAGCATCGACTTCTGCGCAGTCGCCGAAGGCGCGGGCAGAAATCGACTGAGGTAGCCGGCCAGTTCTTCGGCAGCATCCAGCTGGCAAGCCAGGCCCAACGCCCAGCTGTACAGCACGATAAGCCGCGGCGTGCTGATCAACAGACTGTCGGGCAGGTCCATCTTCCAGCGCAGCAACATGCCGACGTTCTGCTCGGCCAGCAATTGCTCCTCGGACAGGCTCTGCACCAGGTCGGCGGCAACATCGAGGTGGCCTGCACGCAAAGCCTGCTCCACCGCCTCGTCCAGCAGGTCTTGGGCTTCAAACCAGCGGCAGGCCCGCAAATGCAGAGCGACCTGCGATTCGCTGGCCTGACGACTGCGCAGCAGGTCGGAGAACAAATGGTGATAGCGGAACCAGTGCCCATGCTCGTCCAGCGGCACAAGGAACACCTGATGCGCCTGCAGGAAGCTCAGGACGGCGGCACTGTCGTGGCAGCCACGCATCGCATCGCAAAGCGGAGCGCAGAAACGCTCCTGGCAGGCGGTTTCGTACAAGAAAGCCTGCACGTCTGCGGGTAGCCTGTCGATGACTTCTTCAAGCAGGTAGTCGCGGATCAGGCCCTCGCCACCATGCAGCGCCTGGGGCAAGGCTTGCTCGTCAGCGCTGTCGCTGGCAGCCAGCTGCCAGAAACGCAACCCGGCCACCCAGCCGTCGCTGCGCTGGATCAGGTTGTCCAGCGCCTGGCCGCGCAGGCCGGTAGGCTGGCGACCGATCACTGCCAGTGCCTCATCCGCGGTGAGGCGCAGGTCCTGTTCGTTAAGCTCGACCAACTGCCGGGACAGGCGCAGGCGCGCCAGGTGCCAGTCTGGCCGTTGGCGGCTGGTCACCAGCAACACCAGGCCGGGGGGCAGGTGATTGAGGAAAAACTGCAGGCAACGGTCGAGCACCGGCCCCTGGGCCAGGTGATAGTCGTCCAGCACCAGCAGCAGCGGCGTATCAGCTTGCAGGTACAGCGCCAGCTCGTCGAGCAGGCCGTCGAGCCACTCTTCAAAGGCAAACGGCTGATGGCGCTGGCGCATTTTCAGCAGGCCCATGGCCTGGCCGCCCAGTGCCGGACAGTATTGCTGCAGGCCTTCAAGCAAGCGCTCAAGGAAGCGGCCGGGGTCGGCATCCCGCTGGCTCAGGCCCAGCCACAGGCTGCGCCAGTGCTCGGGCAGCGTTTCGCAAAACTCGATGGCCAGGGAGCTTTTGCCGAAACCCGCCGGCGCATTGACCAGCAGCAGCCGCCCGCCCAAGCCGGCCTCCAGCCGCTGGCACAAACGCAGGCGCGGTACATGGCCGTCCGGCAGCGGCGGCCGGAAGAAACGCCCGTCCCGCAGGCCAAGGGCCTGACTTGCGAATCCATGGGTACGGGACAGATCTGTCATGGCCGGCTCATTCTGGTTGGAAGACAACGGCGGTATGGATGTTTGCGAGACTAGCCGTTAACGCTGCGCATTTGAAGATAATGGGCGCAATTGGCGTGGAAAAGACTGCGACAAAAAGCAACATGACTGATGGACAGGGGCTGGGACGGGGGGTTTGGGGAGGTATTCAGGAGGTTTATTGCCTTGTCCGGCCTC
>NZ_JBICMK010000070.1:0-12059 GCF_043106315.1 Pseudomonas sp. FYR_5
GCGAACACCGGCGAAGCCGGTGCCAGACACCGCGTTGCCTGCTTCGCGGGCACGCCCGCTCTCACTGGAGATTGTGACTGCCCGTACGGCGACGATCAGTAGGACGCTACCACGATGGACACCCGACGGTTCTCGGTACGCCCGGCGCTGGTGCGGTTGTCCGCCACCGGCTGGCTGCTGCCCAGTCCGCGGCTCTGAATGTTCTGCGCCTGCATGCCAACCTCCACCAGCGCCTTGGTCACGCTTTGCGCGCGGCGCTCGGACAGTTGCTGGTTGTATGCCGCCTTGCCCGACGAGTCGGCATGCCCGTCCACCCGCACGCCCTGGATACCAACGCCGAGCAGCGCCTTGCCGATGCGCTCGACAATCGCCTGGCTCTGGCCGTTGAGGCTGTCCAGATCGCTGCCGAACAGCACTTTGCCAGACAGGTCGTAGGCCCAACCTTCATCGGTCGGGGTGAAACCTTCGCGCTTGAGCACAGCAATCTGTTCTGGGGTAAGGCCCTTGGGGGGGGCGCTCTGACAACCGGTCAGCGCCAGCAGGGCGAGCAACAAGGCCCAAAGCGGGAATCGCAAAGCTTGCATCACGGGTTCAACTCCTGTTCCTGATTTCGTTGGCGGACCGTTCCGTCTGCGCCACTTGCCAATGGCCACGGCGTTTGCGCTTGGCCTGGTACATTGCCGCATCGGCGGCATTGAGAAGACTGGCGGGGTCAGCGCCGTCATCCGGGTAATAGGCAATACCGACACTCAGCGAGGTGGAGATACTGCGGCCACTGTCCAGTTGCACCGGCAGCTTCATGCTGGCGACGATCTTCTCGGCAATGTGTTCGGCGTCCTTGCGCGAATGCAAAGGCGTCAACAGCACGGCAAACTCGTCGCCCCCCAGGCGCGCCACCAGGTCTTGCTCACGCAGCTGGGCGCGCACACGTTCGGCCACGCTGATCAGCACCTCGTCACCCACGGCGTGGCCGAGGGTGTCGTTGATCTGCTTGAAGTGGTCGCTGTCGAGGAACAGCACTGCCAGGTGGTCCTGCTGGCGCGCCGCATTTTGCACGCTGCGGCTCAGGCGCCCTTCAAAGAAGGCGCGGTTGGGCAAGCCGGTCAGGCTGTCGTGGCTGGCCTGATGGGCCAGGGTCTGGTTTTCGCTCTGCAGGTGGCTATGCCACACCTCCAGTTCATCCAGCAGCGCATTGAAGTCGTTACCCAGTTCGTTGAGCTCGGCAATCGGCGCTTCTGGTACGCGCCGGTCGAAGCGGCGCTCGCGGCGGGCGGCATGGGCGACACTGGCCAGGCCACGCAACGGGCGGGTGATATCGCTGAGCAGGCGCCGCGACAGATACTGGGCAGCCAGGGCGCTGAGGACCGTGCAGAACAGAATCCCGGCCAAGCCGCTGAGCAGGAACAGCAACAGGCTCCTGCCCTGACCTGCCAGCTCGATGTGCCCAACCTGCTGGTTCTGGTGCACGATAGGCAGAATGACCGGCTCTTCCAGCAAGGCAGTGGCAACCTGCACCTCCAGCTGCGCGAGCATGCCGGTATTGTCGCGTTGCCAGTGCGCCAGTTGCTCGCCCTCGTTGTTGAAGACCTTGGCCTCGGCCACTTCTTCGGTACTGGCAATCAACGCCAGCGATTCATTGGCGGCGGCGCTGTCATCGAACACCACCGCCGCCTCTACGGTGTAGTTGATCGAGCGGGCGATCAACTGCAGGTTATGGTTGGCATAGACACGCAGGGCGAGCACGCCCAGCAGCGTGAGGGAAATACCCGCCAGGCCAACGGCAAGCAAGGCGACGCTAAGGTGGCCACGGCCCAGCACCGAGCGCAGGGTCGGGCGCACGGTACGCTTGCGGGGCTGCTTCATGGCTGCCCCGCCCGGCGCCGCGACAATTGCAGCACGCTAGGGTGAATGCGCACGCCAGAGCGTGCCACCGAGTCGAGATTGACCTCAAAGGCCACCTGCTGGTCGCTGACCCGCAGGCAGAACAGGCTGCCGACCGTGCATGGGTCATCCGCCTCGCTGATGCTCAGCACCGGGCGGCCGCCGATACGCTGGAACAGTCGATCCCGCTGGCCCTGGTCAAGCTTGCCGATGTAGATGGCATCGCAGGCCTGGGCGACCTGGGTGTCTTCTGCCAGCAGGCGCCGCACCTGCAGCGGCCGGCCAGACTCCTGGACATGGCCCTTGATGAGATCGTCGGCGTACTCGGTCGGGCCGACCAGGCACAGGCGCAAAGGAGAAGGTTCGACGGGCCAGCGGGCGTAGCTGAAGATACCCAGTACTACCTGTGTGACTGCCTTGGCGCGTTGCTGTGCCTGGGCGGCAGTTGTACCGGGGTCTGCCCGGGCAGCGCCTGCAGAAAGGAACAGGACGGCCAGCAATAGCGAAAGCACACAGCTTGTCACTCGCCTTGCGGCCACGTTCATGTGGGAAATCCCTTATAGCCCCTTCCGATATCGGCGCAACGATAGCACATGGCCGCTTTATTGTAGGTGCATGCGGCCATGTGCATTGGGTTTCATGGCTCTAGACCTGCTCGAGCATCAACCCGGAAATACGCCGGACTTTGCGGGCCACCGCTTGCTCGAAAATGCCTTGGCGCGGCTCGACCAGGCTGAAGCAGTGCTTGGCCCGGGTGATGCCGGTGTACACCAGTTCCTTGGTCAGCACCGGGTTGAGCGCATCCGGCAGCACCAGGGCCGTGTGGCTGAACTCCGAGCCCTGGGACTTGTGCACGGTCATGGCGAATACCGTTTCCACTTCGTTGAGCCGGCTCGGCAGAACGAACCGCACACCACCACTGCCGTCGTTGCGCGGGAAGGCCACACGCAGCAGCGGCTGGCCATGCTCATCGGGCAGGCGCAGGGCAATGCCGATGTCACCGTTCATCAGGCCCAGGCCGTAGTCGTTGCGGGTCACCAGCACCGGGCGCCCTTCGTACCAGGGCTGCTGGCTGTCGATCAGACCGGCATTGTGCAGCACCCGCGCCACCCGCTCGTTGAGGCCTTCGACACCCCAGACGCCCCGGCGCACCGCGCACAGCAACTGGAAATCTTCGAAACTGCGCAACACCTTGGCCGCCCACTGCTCCCAGGCGGGGTCGTCAAAGTCGGTATCAAGTGCCGGCCGGTAACGGCCAAGGGTGCGCAGGTAGCTGCGGTAGCCTTGAGGGCCATCGGCCCCGCGGTTCAGGCCGTCGAGTAACAGACGGTCGAAAGCACGATCCTGCTCGTGCTTGAGCGCCAGGCTGTGCACATCGGCCGGCGCCGTGGCCAGCAGGGTGCGCGCCGCGTGAGCGTCTTGACGATTGACCAGCCTGGCCAACTGGCCGATACCGCTGCCTTCACCGAAGCGCCGCGAAAAACGCAGCATCACCACCTGCTGGGCCAGCGGGTGGCGCTGCTCATCGCCGGCCTTGAGGCCACTGCCGACCAGCGACTCACCACTGACCTGCTCAAGCCACGCGGCAGTCGTCGGCGAGTAAAAACCCTCCTCAGCATCCCGGCACAGGTCACCCAGCACCGCGCCGGCCTCGACCGAGGCCAACTGGTCCTTGTCGCCCAACAGCACCAGACGCGCCCGCGGCGGCAAGGCATCGAGCAGGTTGGCCATCATTTCCAGGTCGATCATCGACGCCTCGTCGACCACCAGCACATCCAACGGCAACGGGTTGCCAGCATGATGGCGGAAGTGCCGCGAGCCTGGGCGGCTGCCGAGCAGGCGATGCACGGTGCTGACTTCAGTTGGGATTTGCCCGCGTACTTCGGCGCTGACTTGCAGGCGCTCGACTTGCTGGCCAATGGATTCGGTCAGGCGCGCAGCGGCCTTGCCGGTCGGTGCAGCCAGGCGAATGCGCAGTGGCCTGCCCCGCTCCACTGCCGGCGCCTGCAGCAACGCCAACAGGCGTACCACGGTGGTCGTCTTGCCGGTACCGGGACCGCCCGTGATGATGCTGAAACCGGCACGGGTGGCCAAGGCACAGGCGAGCTTCTGCCAGTCCACCTGGCCAGCTGGCGCGCCGCCCTCGAACAATTGCGCCAGGCGCTCTGGCAGGTCTGCAGGCGGTGCTTCGGCCTGACTCAGGCGCTGGCGCAGGGCATGGTCGATGCGCCGCTCATAACTCCAGTAACGGCGCAGGTAAAGGCGCTCGCCACTGAGTACCAGTGGCCGGGCTTGCTGGCCAGGCGCATCACCTGCCGCCACCAGTGGGCTGGCGCTGATGCGCTGAAGCCAGGCATTCAAGTCGAGGTTGGCGAGCAGTTGCGATGGCAGTAGCAAAGGGCCGATCAGGGCGTCACCTTCCGGCGGCAACGATAGGGCGAAATCAGGCTCGGCCAAGGTTTGTTGCAGGTCGAGGCAGACATGTCCGTGCCCCAGCTGGTGGCTGGCCAGCGCCGCCGCCAGCAATAACAAGGGATCACTGCCGGGTGCGCGCTCGTCCAGGAACGACACGAATGCGCGATCCAGGGCACGTAGCCAGCCCCGCTCGACCCAGCGGTCGAGCAATTGCAGCAGGTCACCACTGTTGTCCTGTGGTGCCAGCGCCAGCAGGTGCTCTGCGTGCAGAGGGGTAGGCAACAGGTCGACAAGGCTTCGGCTCATGGCGCAACTCCGGCAAACAGGTCCTGCTGTACCGGCGCGTGCTCGCCACGGAACAACGCATCGAGGCTTTCGATCAGCTCACGCGGTGGCTTGACGTGGTACACGCCGTGGCCGCTGCTGCTGGCACCGCGCAGGAAGATGAACAGGGCGCCGCCAATATGGCGGTCATAATCGTAGTCCGCCAGCCGCGCACGCAACTGGCGATGCAGGGCCAGCAGGTACAGCACGTACTGCAGGTCATAGCGGTGGTCAAGAATCGCCTTTTCCATAGCCATGGCATCGTAGGCCTGGATGTCCGCACCCAGCCAGTTGGATTTGTAGTCGGTCACGTAGTAACGCCCGTCCAGCTCAAACGCCAGGTCGATGAACCCTTTGAACATGCCGTTGAGCACGGTCGGCTGCGCAGCCGGGCGTGCCAGACCGGGGTGGGTGTGGCGTGCCACCAGGCGATCGAGTTGTTCTGCGTCGACCCGGTGGCTGGCGAACCAGAACTCCATTTCGATCTGGTAATGACGCAGTTGGCCCAGAGTTACGCTCTGGTCGCCGCCCCGCAATGGCAACGCCTCGCCCAGCAAACGTTGCATCCAGTGGCTCAGGGTGGGGATCCAGCCGGTCCAGTCACGGCGGTTGCAGCGCTGACCAACGGTACGCTCGATCAGCTGAGGGTCACCGCTGACCTCGCTGAAGCCCTCGCGGCCTGCCCACTCCAGCAAGCCATGGAGGAAGGTGCCGGGGTTAGGCCCCCGCGGGAAGCGATGGATATCGCCGCTGTCGGCCGGGACCTCGCGCAACACCTGGGCATCGGCCACCTCGTCATCCAGCAGTTGCTGGGCCTGCGAGCTGTCGGCGTCGAGGGTCTGATCGCCGACACGAAGGGCACTGTAGGAAGCGATCCACCAGTGCTCGGCAGCCGCACGGCGTGGCCTGCGTGCTGGCAGCAGTTCACGCTCGGCGTGTGGCATGCGGTACATCTGCTCATCCGCCTGCGGCAGGCCTGGGCAAGTGATGTGCGGGCACTTCGCCGCCAAAGCCTGCAACCAGTCCGCTAGCTGCGCCGAGCCAGCCAAGGCCAGGCCGCCCCCCAGCAGGTAGCCAAAAGCCGAGCGGTGCAGCTGCGAGCTCTTCTGATTACCGCGCTTGAGGTCGGCGACACCCAGCCAGCAAGCATGCTGGGCGCGAGTCAGGGCCACGTAGAGCAGGCGCAGGTCTTCGGCCAGGCGCTCGTCGTCAGCGCGCTCGATTTGCTCCTGGTCAGGTGTAAGGGTGACGTGGGCGTTACCTTCGCTGTCATGCCAGGCCAGCGGCAGACGGCTGCCATCCACCGGTTTGCTGGAGCAGATGAATGGCAGGTAGACCAAGGGATATTCCAGGCCCTTGGATTTGTGGATGGTCACCACCTTGACCAACTGTTCGTCGCTCTCCAGGCGCAGGATCTGCTCTTCACCGGCCTGCCCGGAACTGGCCAGGTGCTCGGCCAGGTGGCGGATAAGCGCCTGTTCGCCGTCCAGCTCGCCAGCGGCCTGCTGCAGCAGCTCGGCCAGGTGCAGCAGGTTGGTCAGTACCCGCTCGCCATCACTGCGGCGGATCAGCGTGCGCGGTAGCTGGAAGTCATGCAGCAGGTGGCGCAACATCGGCAACACACCCTGGCGCTGCCAGGTATCTCGGTAAAGGCGAAAACGCATCACCCAGCTCTCCCAGACCCGCTCATCCTGGTTAAGCCGGTCCAGCGCGGCCAGCGACAGGCCCAGTGTCAGGCTGGCCAGAGCAGCCTTGAGCAGGCGCTCCGAGTCAGGCTCGGCGCAGGCCTTGAGCCAGGCCAGCAGGTCGTGGGCTTCCTGGGCGGCAAACACCGAGTCCTTGTCGGACAGGTACACACTGCGCACCTCGCGTGCGGCCAGTTCGGCGCGGACCATCTGCGCCTCATGGCCATCGCGCACCAGGATGGCGATGTCCGAGGGCAAGCAGGCGCGCAATTCGCCTTCGGCATTCTGGAAGCCCGCCGTGCCCTGCTGGCCGCCATTGAGCAAGGCAACAATATGGCTGGCACAACTGGCGGCCAGTTGCTGGCGGTAAACGCTGCTGGAGACTGGCTCTTCACTTTCCAGCTGCCAGCATTGCAGGGCCGCACTGACCTCACCGTCAATCAGCAGCTGTTCGCCACGCCCCTTGGCGCGCACCTCGATGAATGGCAGCGGGTTGTCATCGGCCTCGCGGAACAGGAATGCACCCCGCCCCGCTTCACGCGCCTCAGCCTGCAGGAACACCTGGTTGACCGCCGAGACCATGGCTTTGCTGGAGCGGTAGTTGGTGTCCAGGCTGTGCAGGCGACCGCTGGTGGCGCGTCGCGCGGCAAGATAGGTGTAGATGTCGGCCCCCCGGAAGGCGTAGATCGCCTGCTTGGGATCGCCGATCATGAACAGGCCGGTTTCTGCGCGATTTTCGCTGATCTGGTAAATGCGCTCGAAAATGCCGTACTGAACCGGGTCGGTGTCCTGGAATTCGTCGATCAGCGCTACCGGGAACTGCTCACGGATCAGGCTGGCCAGGCGCTCGCCGGCCTCGCTGGCGAGCGCCTGCTGCAAGCGCACGAGCATGTCGTCGAAGCCCATTTCTGCACGCCGGCGCTTCTCCACTTCGAAACGCGCCGATACCCAACTGGCCGCGTGCTCGAGCAGCGGTGCATCCGGGCTGTCCAGGGCCTGCAGTTGTTGCTGCAAGTGCTGCATGGCGTTGAGGGCTGGGTGCTCGGGAGGTTCTCCCTTCCATGCCTCGGCCATGCCCGCCGGGGTCAGCCGGGTAAAGCCGGTGCCCAAGTCGAGCTCTACCAGTTGCTCATCACTGGCCCAAGCGCAGAGCTTGTCGAACCAGGGCTCGAAGTAACGGGCTTGCATCTTGCGGCCGTCGACCTGCTTGGCAGCCAGCGCATCGCGGCAGATTTGCCGCAGCTCCTCGGCCCACTGCGCCCATGGTGCCTTGATCCGCGCCAACTGTGCGCCACGTTGCTGCAGCGACGCCTGGATCAATGCGGCGGGCTCTGGCCCATCCTGCTGGGCGCGCACACGGCCGAACAGCGGGCGAATGCGCGGCAGCAAGGCGTCGGGGCTCCCCCAGTTGCTGCGCACCCAGGCCAGTGGGTCACCTTGCATCCCATAGCAGAAGCGCCGCCAGTAATCGCGCATGACCTGGCCCAACAACTCGCTGTGGTCGGTTTCCAGGGTCTGGGTAAACAGGCTGCCACTGTCGAAGGCATGCTCGCGCAGCATGCGCTGGCACCAGCCATGGATGGTCGATACCGCAGCCTCGTCCATCCACTGCACGGCGATTTCCAACCGGCCGGCGCAACGCGGCCAAGTCTCTTGCGGGTAATCGTCACGCAGCTGGTGCAACAGTGGATCGGCGCCTTCCAGTTCGCCACGGAAAAAACGTGCGGCTTCAGCCAGGCGGGCGCGGATGCGCTCACGCAGCTCTTTGGTGGCGGCGTCGGTGAAGGTCACCACGAGGATCTGCGGTGGCAGCAGCTCGCGCTCGAAGCCCTGCTCGCCACCGTGACCGAGGATCAGGCGCAGGTACAGCGCCGAAATGGTGAAGGTCTTGCCCGTGCCAGCGCTGGCCTCGATCAGCTGGCTACCGTGCAGAGGGAAACTCAGTGCCAGAGGACGGTCCTGGGTCATGCGCCTTTCTCCGGGTTGCCCAAGGTCTGCCAAGGGGCGGTGAACAACGGGCGGTACAAGGTTTCGCACCAGCCTTCAAACGTCTCGTCAGCGGTGAGTGCTGCAAAGTCCCGGAACTGGCGGGCCAGGGCAATGCTTTCACTTCGCTCGCCAAAGCTGGTGCGTTCGTCGCCTTCGTAGGCGCGAGCGGCTGCGGCCATTGCTTTATCGGCATCGTCCTGGGCCAACCAGGCGAATGCGGTCTTGGCCGCGACTGGCAACGGCGCATTCATTGCCGCCTGACGGGCCACCAACAGGTCGCCCAGCAGTTGCGCGGCCAGCGCTTGCGGCAGCGGTGCAAGCAACAGGGTCAGGTCACTGGCTACCAATGCACTGTTATAGGGGTAGCCCGCTGCACAGGCCGCCAGGTGCGTAACCCAGGGCGCAATGAGGCGGTGCCACTTGAGGTTGTTGCGCCCGGCACTGATGGTGTTGGGTACTGTGGTGATGCTGAGCAGGCTCTGATCTTCCGCCTGGAACACCCGGCCCAGCCAGCCCTCAAGTCGATGCTGACCGTGCTCGAAATGCACCGGCAAAGCGCCCTCGACCAGCTGTGGCCAGCGTTGCAGCAATTGCTGGTGACGTTGCAGCAGATCCGGCAGCGGTTCGATCAACTCGTTCTGCAGCAGTTCGCCGAAACCGGCTAGCGGCAGTAAACCGCAGGCCTGCAGGCGTCGGGCCTGGGCGCGCAAGGCCTGTTCGGCGTTGTCTGGATCGGCCAAGGCGGCGCCAAGCAGGCTTTCACTGGCGCCGTAGCGTTGCAGGGTATCGAGGACGAAGGGCTCTTCGTCCGGGGTGGGCGCTTCCAGCGCCTCAAAGTACACCTTCAAGCGCTGGCTGAAGAAGTGCCGCACCGGGTGGCGCAAGAAATCATTCAGCTGGTGCAGACTCAGGGCTTCAGCGTCCTGATAAGGCGGCAGGCCCGGCTCGCTCTGCTCATCTGCCTCACCCTGCTGGTGCAGCACCTGCCATTCATGGGCATAGCTGAACAGTGGGCTGCCCTTCTGGAAGTACCGAGGGCTGAACGGCTGCAGCGGGTGCTCCTGGGTCAGTGCGTGCAACAGTTGCTCGCCCGGTTTCGCGGGCTGCTCCTGCTGCGCGTCGGCCAAATGCCAGCCCGCAGCGATGTGATCACGCAACTGGCCGATCAGCACCGAGGCCGGGCGTTCGCTATTGTCGCGGATACTGCGCCCTACCCAGCTGACATACAGCTGGTCACGTGCCGACAGTAGCGCTTCAAGCAGCAGGTAACGGTCGTCTTCGCGGCGTGAGCGATCACCAGGGCGGTAGTCGCTGGCCATCAGGTCGAAGTCCAGCGGTTGCTGCGCACGCGGGTAGTCGCCATCGTTCATGCCCAGCAGGCAGACCACCCTGAAAGGGATCGCGCGCATGGGCATGAGTGTGCAGAAGTTGACCGAGCCGGCGAGGAAACGTTGCGACAGCTTGCCCTGATCGAGGCCCGACAGCCAGGCTTCACGTACCACGGTAAGCGGTAGCGGGTCGTGCAGGCCGACGGTCTCGCATACCTCAAGCCAGCTATCGCGCAAATCCTGCAGTTGCATCAACAGGAATTCATCACCCTCGTCCTCGGCGAGGAAGAACACGTTCAGCAAAGCATGCAGTCGCTCTCCCCACTGGCTGACGGTAGCAGGCTCGGACAAGGCCTGGCAGGCGACTTCGAGCGCATCGAGCAACGCGACCAGCGGGCCGATCAGTGCAGCGTCCAGGCCACCGATTTCATCGTAGGGTTCAATGCCATCACAGGCCTCGCCTACCCCCACGGCATAACCCAACAGCATGCGGCGCAGGCCGAAACGCCAACTGTTCTGTTCAAGCCCGGCGGGCAAACCAAGGCTCGCCCGCTGGTCGGCGTCAAGGCCCCAACGGATGCCAGCGCCCTCGATCCAGCGGTGCAGCGTAGGCAGGTCGTTTTCGCGAATGCCGAAGCGGGCGCGGACTGCCGGCACGTCCAGCAAGTCGAGCACTTCGCTGACCGCGAAGCGGCTGTCAGGCAGTTTGAGCAGGTGCTCAAGCGCGATCAGCAAAGGCTCGCGACCACGCTGGCCCTGGTCTGTCAGGGTGAACGGGATGTAGCGCGGGTCGTTGCGCTGCAACTGGCCAAAGACGGCGCGGATATGTGGCGCGTAAGTGTCGATGTCCGGCAGCATGACGATCACGTCGCGCGGGCGCAAAGTAGGGTCGGCGCTGAAGCGGGCCAACAGCTGGTCGTGGAGGATCTCCACTTCACGTTGCGGGCTGTGCGCGATATGGAAGCGGATCGAGCGGTCTTTTGTGGTGTCCACTGGCGGCCACAGTTCACGGCTCTCGGCGAGCGGGCGCAACTCCAGAATGTCGTCCTGCAGTTCGTTGAGCAGCGTGGTGGGTGAACCATCGCTGAACAGGTCGATGCGGCCGTCGCTGAACACGCCCTGGTAGCTGCCCGGGTCGTCATAGCTGTCGAGCAGGTTGATGTAGTCGCGGCCTTGTTTACCCCAGGCTGCCAGCAACGGATGGGCATGCTGGTGAAGTGTCTGGTCGTCCAGTTGCAAGGGCATGCCTTGCTTGCGTTGCTGGCGTTTGTACTGGTGGCGCAACAGGTCCTTGTCGGCGACGATATCGGCCCAGTGGTGGCGGCATGGGTTGTGTACGCATAACAGGACCTGACTGAAACGCGACAGGCCTGCCAGCGCTTCCAGGGCCTGGGCCGGCAGCGAAGAGATACCGAACACGATCACCCTCGGTGGCAGCCCGGCAGGCGCCTGCTCCAGGCTGGAGATGCGCTCGATGAAGCGTTGGTGTACTCCGGCGCGGCTCTGTGCCATGCCTTGCTCGCCAACATCCTCCAGCAATGCTCGCCACAACTCGGCTTGCCAGCGGTTGCCTGGCGGCAGGACTTTGCGCTCGCCGCGGGCCGTGTTGATGACATGCTCGCCGGTGGCCCAGTCCTTGAGCCAATCGGCGCGGTAGACCTGGTACTGGTCGAACAGGTCGGCCAGGCGCTCGGCCAGCTGGTAGCGCTTGCGCAAGTCACTGTCGTCGGTGAGGAAGCGCCGCAGTGGCTCGAAGTGCGGGCGCTCGATGAGCGCTGGCAGCAGGCGCATCAGACGCCAGGTCAGTGGTGCCTTGTCGAGCAGGGACACTTCGGGAATTTCGCTACGGCCAAGCACGCTGCGGTACAGCTGCCACATAAAGCTACCGGGCAGTTGCACATCGATTGCAGCGGCGATGCCGCAGCCGCCCAGGTCATCCTCCAGTGGATCTTCAGCCAGGGCCAGCTTGAGCCATTGGGCGATACCGTTGCTTTGCACCAGGGCAATTTCGTTTTCCAGAGGCGCCAGCGGGTAGCGACGCATCCAGCTCACTACCAGGCTACGCAGGTCGTCGAGGCGGTTGCCGTGGACGATCATGAAGCCAGGGTGGAGATGGGCGGTGTTGAGCATCGGAAGGTCTCTGGAGGCGCTGATGGCTGAGAGGGGAACGATATCATGCGTACATAAAACGGCCGAATGCCATCAGGCCGCGGGAGCGGGCGTGCCCGCTGGATTCGAGCAGGGCCAGATTTTTTGGCCCATAAAGACAAAACCCCTACCTGCATGTGCAGATAGGGGTTTTGCGAAATGAATCTTGACGATGACCTACTCTCACATGGGGAAACCCCACACTACCATCGGCGATGCATCGTTTCACTACTGAGTTCGGGATGGGATCAGGTGGTTCCAATGCTCTATGGTCGTCAAGAAATTCTGT